>JASHSD010000985.1 GCA_030036985.1 Bryobacteraceae bacterium | reverse complement strand
GAAGACGAGAGCCGCGCTGGCCCGCCGTAGTCGCGGGATTGGCCGTTGGCGTGTTGTTCTGGGCCATGCCCGAGTCTCTCACGGTCGGCCCGGGGTGGCTGCTGCTGGTCGCGATCATGCTGCTGCTGGTCCCAACCTTCGTCTCTTACCAAATTGGGCGCGCCGAACTGAACCAGATCTTCGCGTACACAATGCTGTCCGTAATCACGCTCGGCCTAATCTCTTCGCTGACTCTCCTGATCATGCGTCTGCCCACCCACAAAGATCCGCCGCTGGATCTGCTGCGCGCCGCCGCCGCGCTTTGGGTGAGCAATCTGCTGGTATTCGCCTCGTGGTACTGGCGCCTCGACGGCGGCGGACCCAACGCGCGCGACAAAGCCGGCGTGCACAAGGACGGCGCGTTTCTCTTTCCACAGATGTCGATGGAGCCGGAACTGCGCCGCCAGATGGGCGAGGACAAATGGAGTCCCGGCTTCGTGGATTATCTGTTCCTCGCGTTCAACACCAGCACGGCATTTTCGCCCACCGACGTGCCGGTCCTCTCGCGCTGGGCGAAGGCGATGATGATCGTGCAATCGCTGATCTCGCTGGCGACCGTGGCGCTCTTAGCCGCCCGCGCGGTCAATATCCTGTAATGCAGGTCGGACGGATTGGCAATTTTGTGGGGTCAGGGCTTCGGCCCCTGCGGCCGGGATTTCGCCCGGCGCTTTAGATTTAGACCCCAACTCGACGGGTTTTCCGCGGCGGCCGCCTTGCGGGCGGCCTGGTTCGCCCCAGAATGGTTCGCTTCAGGCGACTTTCGAAATGACTCAGGCATTTATGTCATTCGCAAAAACGAACTCCCCCGGATATAAATTTTGCCAAACGAAGCCAAATTGAGGTTATCCCATTCGTTATCTTGACGTTGGCCGGCCTGGATAACGGGCATGTCGAAGATGAGAGGCCGGTGGCCGGCGCATTGAGGCTCACAGTTCATGGGCAGTCCCCGACGCCGGTTGCAGGCGTCCTGATAACAATAGAGCATGCGAAGTTCGGGCCGGATGGCGTTCGGCCGCCAAGCCGTTGAGGACGCGGCACAAAAAGGCGGGAATGTAGAAACTCAAGACACAGGCTGAAGCCTGTGCCACCGTTCCGCCAGCCGAGAGAATGTAGAAACTCAGGGGCCGCCCGGAAGGGCGGCCGGCAGCGCCGAAGCGCCGGCCCCACAAGAGGCGGGAAATCTCCGTGGCATTGGATTGGCAATCCCCCTACGGTTTCCCAGGCCTGCCCGGAAGCTGATCGCGAAGCTCCGATATCAGCCCATGCGCAATCACGCGCTGCGCGTTGAGCGAGGCGCCGTGTTTGGCGGACCACACGGGTTCAGACGATTTCGCATCCAGCAGCGTGAGCGTGAAATTGTTCTGAATGAAGGTATGCTTGTGATCCAGCACCGCTATCAGGTCCGCCTCCGCGCGGTTGTTAACCATCTGCCAGCGGCCCCACCGCTTCAGCGCCTTGTTCAACTCACCGCCCAGTTTCGAATCTCCCGAATCGTTTTGGATGTAAACCGAACGGGCGGAAACGACCTTCTCCGGCAGGGACGAGCGATCCGCCCCGGCAGCCAGAAGCGCGAACAGCAGCCCCACGGCGAACGCGTTTCGCATTGCTCGCAGTATACCGTCTCGTCCGCCCTGCTATAGTTAAAAAGCCTCCCGTTCCATTCGTCCTGCGTTGAGTGAGTTTTCCTCGCTTTCGTCGAATTCTCCAGGCTTTGAGCCAAAAGGGTTTCAGCCAAAGTTGAATCTCCGGGCTGTTTGCTGAAGCGGGCTGTTTGCTGAAGGACGTCGTTCCGGTACTCGGCATATGTCCTTATCGCAAATATGAAACGATTCAACGAACTCCCGTTGTCACAGACCGTTCAGGCCAATCTGAAACGGAACTGCTTTACTGAGCCGACGCCCGTCCAGGCCCAGGCGATCCCGCCCGCGCTGACCGGCGCCGACATCATCGCCACCGCGCAGACCGGCACCGGCAAGACCCTTGCCTTCCTGCTCCCGATCGTCGAAAAGCTGCTGAAAAGCTCCAGTACGCAGCCCACGGCGATCCGCGCTCTGGTGCTGAGCCCAACCCGCGAGCTGGCGATTCAGATTTCTGACGTTTTCGCGAAGTTGTCTGTGAATATTCCGCTGCGCGCGGCCGTCGTGGTCGGCGGCCTCAGCGAACAAACCCAGCTGAACGCAATTCGCCGAGGCGTGCAACTGGTGATTGCCACGCCAGGCCGTCTCGAAGACTTTCTCAATCGCGGGCTGGTGAAACTCAATGCGGTGGAAGTGCTGGTCCTCGACGAGGCCGACCGCATGCTCGACATGGGCTTCCTACCGGCCATCGAACGAATTTTGTCGGTGCTTCCGAAGGCCCGGCAGAGCCTTTTCTTCTCCGCCACGATGCAGAAGGACGTCGAGCGCCTGATCGCGCGTCACTCCAAAGACCCAGTTCGCATTTCGGTCGCGGGATCGAAGACGGCCACACCCGATCAGATCGATCTGCATCTCTACGAAGTGGAGCACCACGGAAAGCTCGGCCTGCTGCGTCACATGCTGGGTGAGCACGACGGATCCTTTCTGGTCTTCGCGCGCACCAAACACGGCGCCGATCGCCTGGCGAAGCAGCTCTCGCGTTTGGGACTCCCCGCAGTTGCCATGCACGGCGACTGTACGCAGAACCAGCGCAACCAAGCGCTGACGGGATTTCGCGACGGCCGGTACCGTATCCTGGTGGCGACCGACGTGGCCGCCCGCGGCATCCACATCGACAGCGTGGCCCACGTGGTGAACTACGATCTTCCTCAGGCGCCGACCGATTTCATCCATCGCGTGGGACGCACGGGGCGCGCCGGCCAAAGAGGCGCCGCATCCACGTTCAGTATGAAGTCGGAGCGGGCCGAGGTGCGGCGTATCGAGCAGGAGTGCAAGGTGTCGCTCGAGCGGCGAACGGTAGCCGCCGGGATTGTGCAGGAAGTGACTGTGTCGGCCGAACCAAAACCCACCTTGGAAATCGCCGCGCCGAACAAACATGCGCATCGTTCTTTCCTGCGCTTCCGCCCAACGCGCGCCCGTCGCCGGGCCTGATCCGTCAGTTACGGTGCCAGCTGCAACACTTCATGAACCGCGGTCTTGGTATCGACTGTGGGCATTCCATCCGATTGGAATCCGCCGCCTGCCACGTGCATGGTCCCATTGATGAATCCGGCGGCGAAGCCATGATGCGCCAGCTCCATGCGCGGCAGATTCTGCCACAGGCCGGTTGACGGATCGTAGCTCTGCACGGCCCAGTAGGCTTTCGCGCCTTCCCAGTCCTGATACTCGCCGCCCGCGACGTAGATTCGGCCCTGATAGGCGCCGCCCGCCATGCCGCTGCGATGAATCGGCATGCGGCCCTTATCGGACCACCGATCTGTTGCCGGATCGTATTCCTCGACGATGTCCGTATCGTCGGCGCGCGTGATCTGTGCCGATCCCAGTCTGCCTCCGATCGCATAGATCTTGCCGTCGACGGCCGCCGCGAGCAGGTGATTGCGCGGCGTCGGCATCGGGGCGCGGGATTGCCAGCGATCGGTCGCGGGATCGTACTCCTCCACCGTCCCCAGCACCAGTTGCGGCGTGCCCGGCGTGAACGGCGCCGTCGGATTGCCGCGCACATTTGCCTGCGCGCCTCCCATCACATAGATCTTGCCGTTGACCTCCGCCGCCCAACCGGCGCCACGTGGCGTCGGCATCGGCGCCAGCGCCTTCCATACGTCGGTTTGCGGATCGTACTCCCACGCACGATTGATCGGCTGCCAGGCGGCAACATTCGGCGGTTTCACAAAGCCGCCGAATACGTAGATTTTGCCGTTCCACACGGCTGTCATGATGTGATGCGCCGGGACCGGCATGGGCTTTTTCATAGTCCAGGCGTCGTTCGCCGGGTCGTAAACCATCACGACACCCATCGGGCTGTTGTTTCTTGTATTGAGACCGGCCATCACGTACCAACGCCCGTTTACGACCGAACCCATAATCTCACCCATCGGGGACGGCAGGGGCGCGGCCATGCGCCAGCTGTCCGATGCGGGAGCATGTGAGGATGACCCCAGTGCGATCCCGGCAGCGATAGCAATTACCGATGCGATTTTCCGGATCATATTTCGCCGAACGAGTCGTGCAATCGCATCGTGCAATCGGAAGACCGTGTCAGATCGGAGGCCTGCGCGGATAACCCGGCGAACCGCTGAATTGGTCCTCAATCACCCCCATCACGTTCAGCACGATATCTTCCCGCCAATGCCGCGCCGCCACCTGAACGCCGACCGGCAACCCCGCGCTGTTGCGCTCACATTCGATCGCCATTCGTTCGACCCGATCTCCGCCGGCAGCCCGGCGAGTCTCTTCATCAGGCCTGACGGTCGTCACGGCTACGGCGCCCGCGGGCATGCCGAGCAGATTGTAAATGGCGGGGTAACTCAGCGCCGAAGCCAGGAACTCCGAGCCTCCATGAAGAAGCGCGGGCAGCGCGTCGGGAGGGCAGACGATAGCGTCAAATCCGCCGCGGGACAGAGAATCCAGAAAACGCTGCCGGTAATCCGCGCGCCATTGGACCAGCCTGCAGTATTCTTCGGCCGATACGTGCCCCATGGCTCCGATATCGCGGGCGAGATTGCGCTGCCCGAGCATCCTCAGAACAGGACTGGCAACTCCCGCGAGCAGCCAACGCGGGAAACGCCCGCACAGGAACATATGCCGGAGCCGCGGCTGCAGGCGGCTTCCCTCAGCCATCCGTCTGGCGCCTGCGCAGCCATCGGCCAGCATAATTCCCAAGTAGGCGGTCCATGCCTCGGCTGCCTCGGGCGGCTGCCATTCTTCCACGCGCGCGCCGCAATTCGCCAATGCCGCGGCAACTTCGCGAACCGCACGGGCGATCGCGGGCGCGACTGAGATGACGCCGTTATCCGTGTAGAACGCGATGCGCATCTGGTCCACCCGCGGAGGCGATGAAGAGGGAAGTTCGGCGACGAAGATCTGGTCCGGCGCGCACAGGCATTGCAAACCCAGGCGCAGATCCCCCACATGCCGCGCCATAACGCCGGGTTGAACCACGATTGCCTCCTGGCCCGGAAAAACAGGAGCGTCGCTGGCCATCGTCAGGCGCCCGGAGGTGGGCTTGATCGCGTGAATACCGCAGGCGTGGGCGGGCAAACGAACGCTGCCGCCGATGTCGCTGCCGAGCCCCAGCGCGGAACCGCCCGCCGCCACCAGCGCCGCCTCGCCGCCGCTCGAACCGCCCGCAGCGCGCTCCGTATTCCAGGGGTTGTTGGTCCGGCCATAGACGGGGTTGTCGCTTTCATTACCCATCAGCAACTGCGGCACGTTCGTCTTGCCGAGTAAAATCGCGCCGGAGCTGCGCAGCCGCGCCACATGGCAGTCGTCGTTCGCCGCGCGATGCCGCGCCCGCGAGGACAGGCCCAGGGTGGAGGGTGTGCCTGCGACATCGAACGATTCCTTCACCGTGAGCGGCACGCCTGCCAACGGTCCGAGGCTCTCTCCGCGAGAGCGCGCCCGATCGACCGCGGCTGCATCGACGCGAGCCCGATCAAACAGAGGCACAACCATCGCGTTCAACGACGGATTGACCTGATTGATGCGGCGGATGCAGGCTTCAGTGACCTCTGCGGCCGAAACCGCTCCCGAGGCGATTTTTTCAGCGATTTCACCCGCGCTCCACGTTGTCGGATCGTCGGTATCGCGGCTCATACGATCGGCGCCGTCAATATCCAATCTGCGACCAACGCGACACCGAGTCAATCGCCGCAGCACCAACACAGGCGAGCGGACGCGCCATGCGCCAGATCGACCAAAGTTAGCGCCTAACCGTGTATATCCTAATAGCAAGGAGCGGCACAGATGACTGCGGAATCTCCCCAACCTGAGTTTGAGTCTCTGTACCACCGCGCGTTCGCCGACTTCAAATTGCGGGCGCTGTGGAACGTGCGCGAACTCGAGCACCCTACGGCGGAGGAAGCGTTGACCATCACCCGGAGCCTGCGTGTCGAAGGCGATTTGAACGCGCGCCGTCTGGCCGAACAGATCGAGCGGGCCTGCCGTGCCGCTCTCTAAGATTCAAACCGACGTCCTGCACCTGCTGGCGGCCCATCGCGACCCGGAAAGTTATGTCGGCGGGGCAACACCCCTCAACCGGACGGCGCCCCGCATTTCGCGCGACATCGATGTTTTCCACGATCGCGCGGAGAGAGTGGCTGAGGCGGCATTGAATGACGCCGCCGTTCTGGAAGCAGCCGGATATGTCGTGGAATGGCTGCGCCAGTTGCCCTTAATTTACAGCGCCGGTGTAACGAAGGATGATGACGGGACCCGATTGGAATGGGTGGCAGACAGCGACTACCGATTTTCCCGACGATGCCGGATGAGGTATTCGGGTACGTTTTGCACCCGGTTGACCTTGCGATGAATAAGGCGATGGCCGCCGCCGGTCGGCGTGAACTGCGCGACATTGTCGACCTCGTGACAGTTCACGAAACGATTTTGCCGTTAGGCGCGGTGATCTGGGCCGCAGTTGATAAATCCCCCGGCTTCACGCCGGAGGGGCTTGCCGCGGAAATTCGACGCAACTCGAATTATCCATCGACCGAATGGCTTAATCTGCTCAGCAGCGAGCCGCTCGACCCGAAAGACATCATGACTCGGTTGCGGAAAGCCCTGGACGACGCGGAAGCGTTCGTTTTGAAAATGCCGACCGAAAAAGCGGGGCTCCTGTTCCTGAAGGATGGCCGCGTGGTCCAGCCCGACCCGGCCCGCTTGGGAGATTATCAAACCCATGCGGGGCAGCGGCGCGGCCAATGGCCAAGCAGCGCCGAAATTTCGGCCGCGATGTTGGAGCGGTACAAGAAGCCGGCAGCCTCGTAGCCCGGCGTCCAGCAGACAGAATGGGGCAGGAATGTTCCAAGCTGATGGATGAGACTGTATGGAACGTATGTGGAACGTTTGCCTTCGAGGCAGAACCGATGCCGCTCGCGTCGAGGCCGCCTCAGCGTCGGAGGAGGGGGACACCCTTGTTTTCAGGAACGGCCATGGAGAAGTTGTCGCCCGGTTTCCTCTGCATGAGGTTCAGGGTCACTTCGCAGATTCGGACGCGTCCGATTTCGCCATCATTCCGTTCAGGAGCCGGCGTTTTTGAGCAACAATGCTCAGCTGTGGATTGATCGAGCGGCAGAGCTTTTTAAGAATGGGAGCGGTGCCGTATCAGGTGCGGAAGGCGTTGCGTTCGCCACGTCGATGATGACTTCGCTGTACGGGCCTGAAAGTCCGCAGCTAAGGCAATTTCGGGACGGTTGCGCCGCGATCACCAAGGTCGCACCCAATCCGAGAAATCTGGACTTCAGTCTCGGCCAGCATGCGGCAGGCGCAATCCTGAACACGATTGCGGAGCTGAAGGCAGGCTTGATAACACGGCTCAGGGCTGTTGTAGCCGGCGAGATTCTGCAGGAACTGCTTCGCTTAGGGAAGGAAATACTTATGGAGCGGAGCGACGAGGCGAAAAACGCCGCCGCTGTTTTGACGGCAGCCGCGTATGAGGGCCTGATCCGAAGAATCGCTGAGGAATTCGCTAGAGTAACAGGACGGTCGAAATTAGAGGAGGTAATTAGCGCACTGAAGGCGGCGAGCATTTTCAAAGGAGGGCAGGTCGGCACCGCTCAGAGTTATCTGAAGTTTCGGAACGACAGCCTTCATGCGGACCGGGAAAATATTGATCGATCACAGGTTGAGAGCTGTCTCGCATTCAGCGAATCGCTCTTGCTCAAGCATCTCACCGACTGACTATCAGCTGGTCGTCCGCGTGGTCCGGGTCGCTTTCTCATGCCTTTATGTGCGGACAGCCTTCCGTCCGATACGTCAACGCTTTCTATCATGCGTCATGGAAAGGGATCGTGCAGGCCGACTTTTCGGCCCCGCGCCCGTCGGCGAGGGTAACGGAAAGTGAACTCGCCGTGAATCAGAATATAGACCACCGCTCCAGCGAGAACCGTTGGCAGCCCGTAGCTGGAAATCAACGAAATCAGCCTGATCACAGTTTGCCTGCCGCCTTGTCCCGATTGATTCTCGCTGCTTCTTTGATCGAGAGAGAGTGTCGCCGGGAATCTGGTGAAGAAACGTGGCCCGCGTGCTGAGCAAAGTCGGAAGTGAAATACCAAATTTTGGGGCCCTTCTTGATGGCCGGGATGATTCCCTTTTGTGCCCAATAACGAACGGTGCGGGAAGGAACATTCAGAGCTCGGGCGACCTGATGCGCCTGCACCCGAAAGTCCATATACAAATCGAGTTCCATATAATCTGTCCTCGCTAATCCGAAGTCCGCCCGTTGCGGAACTTCATATATGTATGGTTTCCAAAAATACTGAGATTTCTCAAAAATACGAACTCGACTGTTGCCGCAAATCGCCGGAGGCCCCTTTTTCGTATTGACCTGCAAGTCTTTGGGCATTCCGAGCCGCAATGGCGCCGCCTGAAACTTCGCCAGGGCGAAATACAGAATCCGCGCGTTACAGGCACTTCCGCCCGCTGCCGCCGGAAGGCGCCGCCCCGGGCATCTCCAGCGGAAACAACGCCAGTCCCGGTGCCCGCCTCGCCATCCGCGATATGCAAAAATGAAACTTTGGAACACCTGTCAGCCGCGCCGATCGCAGCGCTTGCATTCCTGCTTTCGGCCTGCGGTAATTCAACTCCCGAAAAAACCGAAACCGAAGCCGCGCTCCCGATCGCGCACGTCGATCCCGCCACTGCCGGCTCCATCTCCGGCCGCGTTCTCTTCCAGGGCGACGCCCCCGTGATGCCGGTGATCGACATGTCCTCCAACCCCCAATGCGAGCGCGAGCACCACACGCCGCAAAAGGCCGAAACGGTGGTCGTGAACCGCAACGGCACGCTGCGCAACGTCTTCGTCTGGATCAAAGACGGTCTCCCGCCCGAGCGCTGGACCCCACCCGCCGAATCGGCCAAACTCGACCAGGTCGGCTGCGTCTACTCGCCCCACATGCTCGGCATCATGCAGGGCCAGAAACTGGAAATCCTGAACGACGATCCGGTCAACCACAACGTCCACGCGGAAAGCCAAATCAATCCGGCGTGGAACGAATCCGAGCCGCCGCGCGCCGAGCACAAGATCAAGGAGTTCGATTCCGCCGAAGTGCTTTTCCCGATGACCTGCAGCGTCCATCCCTGGATGCGCAGCTACGTGGCTGTTTCCCCCCACCCGTTCTTCGCGGTCACCGGTGATGACGGCTCGTTCACGCTCAAAGGTGTGCCGCCGGGCACATATACTGTCGAAGCTGTGCATGAAAAGTACGGTCGGAAAGACGCGAAGCTGACCTTGGCCCCGAGCGGAAGCGCTACGCTGGATTTTGCGTATGGCAGTTGATCGCAATTGTCACCCGGATTACCGGCCGGGCCTGCATCGCTGGTCGATACTCCTCGCCTGCTGCACTCTGCTTCTGGTAGCCGCCGGTGGACTGGTCACCAGCCGCGACGCCGGGCTTTCCGTTCCCGATTGGCCACTTTCCTACGGCAAGCTCATGCCGCCGATGGAAGGCGGAATCCTTTACGAACACGGCCATCGCATGATCGCGACGACTGTCGGATTGCTCACAATCGTCCTGCTCGTCTGGCTCCTGCGCGTCGAAAAACGAAAATGGATGCGATGGCTCGGTGTGATCGCGCTCGTCGCCGTCATCGCACAGGGCGTTCTCGGCGGCCTGACGGTTCTGCTGCTCCTCCCGTGGTGGATTTCGACGGCGCACGCCTGCCTGGCGCAGCTCTTCTTCTCGACCACGGTCGCCATCGCGATCTTCACCTCGGCCCCATGGCTGCGCGGCGGGGGCGAAATCGAGGAAGACCCGAAACACCCCATCCGTGACGTGGCGCTGCTGGTGCCGGTCTGCATCCTGGGCCAGCTGGCCCTCGGCGCAGCCGCGCGGCACAAGGAGATCGGCATTATCTATCACATCGCCGGCGCGCCCATCGTCACCGGCGTGATACTTTGGGTTTCGTTGAGGATTCTGCTGCATTACGCGCAAAATCGCGGGTTGCTGGTTGCCTCGACCACGCTTCTTGGCATCACCTTTTGTCAGGTTTTTCTCGGAATCGCCGCATACATGAGCCGGATTGCGTATGCTGATGCCGTTCAGCCGATGCCTCTGATGGTGACGTTCACGGTGGTGCACGTCGCGGTCGGAGCCCTAACCCTGGCCGCCGGCGTTGCCCTCGCCATCCTGGTCCGCGGGAACGTGGCGGCCCAGGCGCGTGAGTTCGCGGCCACCCGGATTACCGCAGTCTCCTGATGCGCGAATACATCGCTCTCACCAAACCGCGCATCACCTGGCTCATCCTGATGAGCACGGGGGTCGGCTATTTTTTCGGACTCAAGCGCGCGTTTTTCAACCCTGTCACGGGCAGCGCCAATTGGTTTTTGCTCTTGCATACGCTGATCGGCACGGGCCTGATCGCCTCCGGCACGGCCGCGCTGAATCAGTGGTATGAGCGGGATGCCGACCTGCTGATGCGGCGCACTTCGGCGCGTCCTCTGCCCTCCGGCAAGAT
The DNA here is from genome assembly GCA_030036985.1 of Bryobacteraceae bacterium. Classification (GTDB taxonomy): domain Bacteria; phylum Acidobacteriota; class Terriglobia; order Bryobacterales; family Bryobacteraceae; genus BOG-234. The sequence goes on along the minus strand of JASHSD010000985.1, from coordinate 7,864 downwards.
GACGGCCAACCGGGCGCTTTGGTTCGGCATCGCGCTGGCGGTGCTGGGATTCGCCGAACTGTGGCGCTATGTGAACTTTCTCTCGGCCTTTCTGGGCGCGATCACCCTCGGCAGTTACCTGTTCATCTATACGCCGCTGAAACAGCGCTCGCATCTTTCCACCGTGATCGGCGCATTGCCGGGCGCCATGCCGCCGCTGATGGGATATGCGGCCTCGGCGGGGGCGCTCACGCCCGAAGCCTGGGCGCTCTTCGCCATCCTGTTTCTGTGGCAATTCCCCCACTTTCTCGCGATCGCGTGGATGTACCGCGAAGACTATGCGCGGGCCGGCATCCGCATGCTGCCGGTGGTTGAGCCGGACGGCATGTCCACGCGGCGTCAGATTATTCTCTACGCCTCGACGCTGATTCCGGTCAGTCTGTTTCCCGCGTTTCTCGGCATGTCCGGGAAGCTCTATCTCGTTGGCGCGCTGATTCTCGGCGGCTGGTTTCTCTACACCGGTTTCCGCGTGGCTTTCGATCTGACGAACGTGCGCGCGCGGCGCGTGCTTCTCGCGTCGATTATTTATTTACCCGCGATCTACGGCCTGATGGTCTTTGACCGCCCATCGTTCTAATGACACGCAACTCCCTGATTCTGGTTTTCCTCCCCGCGCTCGCGCTGGGAGGGTGCGGCAGCCGGAAGCCCCTTCCGGTCTTTGGAAGCATCCCTCAATTCGAATTACTCGATCAGCAGGGAAACAAGTTCGACCGTTCCGCGCTCGACGGCCACGTCTGGATCGCGGACTTTATCTACACCAATTGCGAAGGCCCGTGCCCGCGCATGAGTTCGCGCATGCACGCTATACAGAAACAAACCGCCGCCGGAGTGAAGCTGGTTTCGTTCACCGTCGATCCCGCGCGCGACACGCCGCAGGCTCTCACCGTTTACGGGAAGAAATTCGACGCCGACGATGCCCGCTGGAGCTTCCTCACCGGCAGCACGGCCACGCTGAACATGCTCGATCGCGACGCGTTCAAACTCGGCAGCATCGGTGCGGGCATGGATCACAGCACCCGCTTTGTTCTCGTCGACAAGCAGGGCCAGATCCGCGGTTATTACAGCCTCGGCGACAGCGGCGTGGTGTCGCACATCGCGAAGGATGCCGACCGGCTTGAGGCGATAAAATCGTGAGGAGCCGGCGCGTGGGGCCGGCGCTTCGGCGCTGCAGCCGCCCTTTCGGGCGGCCTGGAGTCACGCAAATCCGAGGGTTGGATAGCAGTTTCCATCGCATGTCGGGCCGGGCAGATGCCCGGCCGCAGGCCCGAAGGCCTGACCCCACAAAAAAACTGCGTGGCGCCAGATTGCCAGTATGCCCTACACGCACGTGAATTACATCCACTACCTTCCGACGCTCAACGCCATCCTCAACGGAACCGCGGCGGTGCTTCTGATCTGGGGGTTTTTCCTGATCAGAAGCCGCCGCATCCGCGAGCATCGCCGGGTGATGTTAACCGCCTTCGGCGTGTCCTCAGCCTTCCTCGTCAGCTATCTCGTTTACCACTTCAGCGCCGGCCTGGTGACGTTTAACCATCCCGGCCTCATACGCAAGGTCTACCTTTCGATTCTGCTGACGCACACTACGTTGGCCGCGGCCGTCCCGGTGCTCGCGATCATTACACTGAACCGCGGATTGAAGGCGCGTTTCGACCGCCACATCGCCATCGCGCACTGGACTCTGCCCATCTGGCTCTACGTGAGCGTGACCGGCGTGGTGGTGTACCTGATGCTCTATCACCTTTGAACAAGCCGTCCATCGTTCCTGTAGTCCTCGCCGGATTCTGCGCCTTTCTGCCTCTCTACGCGCCGCAGCCGATTCTGCCGCTGCTTGCGGGCGTATTTCACGCAAGCCAGACGCTGATCGCCCTGATGATCACGGTCTGCACCATTGGCGTCGCCATCGCCGCGCCGGTGGTCGGACGCATCGCCGACCGCGTCGGCCGCAAACGCATCATCGTCGTCTCGGCCCTCGTCCTCGGCGCGGCGACGCTGCTGCTTGCCACTTCCCGCACCCTCCCGATGCTTCTCACGTGGCGATTCGTGCAGGGCCTCGCCACGCCCGGCGTGTTCTCCATCACTACGGCGTACATTCACGACGAATGGCCGTCCCATCGCGCGCCGGCGGCAATCGCGGCCTACGTCAGCGGCACCATCGTCGGCGGGTTCGCCGGACGCGTAATCGTCGGCTTTGTCGCGGAGCATTTCGGGTGGCCATGGGCGTTCGTCCTGTTGGGCTGCGTGACTCTGGCCATAGCCGGTTATCTCGCCCTGCGCATGCCGCTCGAATCGGGGTTCGCGCATTTTGAAGCTCGGGTGAACACGCGCGACGCGATCGCCGGACACCTGCGCAACCCGCAATTGCTCGCGGCCTACGGCATCGGTTTCTGCGTGCTGTTCACGCAGGTTGCGATCTTCACCTACGTTACCTTCCACCTGGCCGCGCCGCCCTTCCGGCTGGGCCCCAGCATTCTGGGATCGATCTATGCGGTCTATCTCGCGGGCGCCATCACCACCCCTTTCGCCGGACGCCGCATCGCCAGGAGCGGTTATCCGCGGATGCTGCTGCTCTCGACCGCCTTGTGCTCGGCCGGAGCCATGCTGACGCTGACGCCGCGCCTTTGGGTCGTGATTATCGGGCTGGCCATAAGCAGTTCCGGGGTGTTCGTGGCGCAATCGTCCGCCACCAGCTTCGTGGGCGCCGCGGCGGAACGCAATCGAGCTTTGGCTCTCGGCATCTACGTCACGTTTTACTACATCGGAGGAAGCTTCGGCGGGACCGCGCCGGGATGGTTGTGGAACGCACTGGGTTGGCCCGGATGCGTAGCGCTGGTGGTTGGAGTTCAGATCGTGATTGCGGCGGTGTCGCGCGGCGTTTCGGTCGCAGCGCCGGTTTCCGAACCCGCTGCCACATAGCCCAGACACATAAGCGCCAGGAACATCGTCAGCACTTCGGTATCGCCCAGATTTTTCTCCGCCAACCCGGAAACCATGGTGCCGACAAGGCAGGCCGTGGCCGCATGCAGAAGAAAACGCCGCAGTGAACGTTCGGCCGGCAGCCTGCGCAGGGCGCGATGGAAATCGTACAGCGCGATCAGGAGCGCGGCCGTCAGGAAAACTGCCGCCGGAATCCCGCATTCCGCCGCGTAGTGAATGTAGATGCTGTGCAGGTGCTGGTAATCGCCATCCGGCAGCGGCCGCCGAATCGATTTCGGCAGATAAGCGTAAAACACACTCGGCTTCCGAATCTCTTCCGGCCCCACGCCCGTGATCGGATGCGCCTTGATCATCTGCCATCCGGTCAACCAGACGATCTTGCGAAATCCGTTGGAATCGGTCTGGCCATGAGGGTCCGTGAACGATTGAACGCGCTCCCGAACAGCCGTCGGGCCGACCAGGATTCCCAGCGCCAGCACCACCGGCATCGCCATCGCGGCCCACCTCTTCCATCCCCAAAGCAAATAGAATGCAGCGACCACCGCCGCCACCCAGACCGTGCGCGTCTGGCTCAGAATCAGCGCGATGCCGACAGCCGCGCCGCAGGGCAGCAATACCCAAAGGTAGCGTTTGACCTTCGGCGCATACAGCACGAACGCCAGGATCAGCAGCAGAATATACAGCTCCTGGCCGGAGAACGTCATCCAGTGGCTCATGAAGCCGCGAATGCGGTCGGCAACGTAGAAATGGTAGAAATCCTGGTGCGCGGCGCGCGCTCCGGCCACGTCCGCCGCGTATTGGACAAGGCCCGTGCCCGCCGTGAACGTGCCCACGCCCATCCAGGCCAGCGCCAGCCATTTGGCTTCTGCGGGCGTGCGGATCGACGAATAGACGATCAGCAGCATCAGATAGACCACCATCTTGCGCACCGACGGCAGTCCGAACGCGGGATCGGGCGAGAACGCCAGCGCAACCAGCGTCCACGCCAGAAACAGACCGAGCGGAATGGCGATGCGCGGCCAGCGCAGCGGCAATCCCGAAAGCAGCAGCGCCGCCAGCGCCAGCGCCATCAGGATCTGCGCTATGGCGATCGAAATCAGAATTGCCACAGCCGACGCGCAGGCCAGCCACAGAGACAGCCGTTTGAGAAAAGGCGGGGGGACCAAGCATTGAGTATCGCGCGTTCCGGAGTATCGCGCGTTCCGGAATCCGTTCTCGAAATGCAATCCGTACTGAGTACTCGGATCCGTTCTGAGCCGCGATCACAAGGGAGCGGTCCTACGCTTTCCCCCGCATATTCACTACTTTTGCGAATCCATCGCTTCCATGCCGCGCACCCCCGGCGCACTTTGTATTTGCCACCACTTTGCGCCACGGTGTACCATGGGTTTTACGCATGAAAATGCTGGAAGCGCTCGCTCCGGGGGATCGGGATCGAGAGTTGGCGCTCACTCTGGATCCTGCGAGAATTCCGGCCCACATCGCCATCATCATGGACGGCAATGGCCGATGGGCGAAGCGCCGCGGACTGCCGCGCGTCGCCGGCCATAAGTTCGGCGTGGCCACCGTGCGCTCGGTCGTGGAAGACTGCGCGAATCTCGGGGTCAAGGCGCTGACGCTCTACGCGTTTTCCGCCGAGAATTGGAAGCGGCCGCGCGCCGAAGTCGATATGCTCTGGCGGCTGCTGCGTTTCTACCTGCGCCATGAACTGCAGGACCTGCAGCGCAACAACATCCGGCTGCAGTCGAGCGGGCATGTGGAAGCGCTGCCCGAGAGGGCGTACGAAGAGCTGCGCGCCGTCGAACGCGCCACCGCGCGCAATCAGGGCATGCGGCTGAATCTCGCCATCAATTACAGCGCGCGCATCGATATCGTGGATGCCGTCAACGCCGTTCTCGACGAAGCCCGTATTTCGGGCCGGCTCGCGGATCTGGTGGTCGACGAAAAGACGATCGCACGCCGCCTCTCCACCGCTGACCTGCCCGAACCGGATCTGCTCATCCGCACTTCGGGCGAAATGCGCGTCAGCAACTTCCTGCTGTGGGAGATCGCCTACGCCGAGCTCTACGTCACCAACACGCTTTGGCCCGATTTCAACCGCACCGAACTGCTGCGCGCCATCCTCGATTTCCAGAAGCGCGAGCGCCGGTTCGGCGGCCTCTCCGATGCCCCGCGCAACGAAGCGCCACTCGCGCCGGAGCCGATGACCGATATCGACGGTGAAGAGCTGGAGATTGCCGGAATCGGCGTCTCCTCGTAATGAAGCGCGTCCTTACCGCACTTCTGCTGGTTCCCGTTTGCGTTTATTCCGCCCTCTTCGCTCCCTGGTGGTTTTTTTTTGCGGCCGTGGCGCTGGTGGCGCTGCTTTGCATGCGCGAGTATTGCGCGATCACGGCATCCTGGACGCCTCTGGGATATGTGGCGGGGATACTCATTCTATTCGCGCCCGAACATGAATTCATTCTGCTGGTTGTCCTGAGCGCTCTCGCGGCGATGTGCCTGCAGCTTTCCGCCGGGAACGCCGAACAGGGCTTCGTGCGCACGTCCGCGCTGGTGCTCGGCATCGTCTATGTATTCGGCTCGTGGAAGACGGCGATCCTGCTGCACGACGGCCTCGATCAGCCGGGCGCGTTCGGCGTGAGCGCCGGGCATCACTGGCTGATGTTCGGTCTGATGGTGAACTGGATTGGCGATACCGGCGCTTACTACATCGGCAGGAATTTCGGACGGCACAAGATGGCGCCCTCGGTGAGTCCGGGCAAGAGTTGGGAAGGCGCGGCGGCGTCGGTGGTGACGGGCGTTCTTTTCGGCGCGATTTATCTGCCGCTGACGGTTCGCGGCATGTCCCCGCTGCTCGCCGCCCTGCTGGCGCTGGCGGCGAATGTGGCGGGTCAGTTGGGCGATCTGGCGGAATCGGCGGTCAAGCGCGGCGCGGGGGTCAAGGACAGCGGCGGTCTCCTGCCCGGCCACGGAGGCATGCTCGACCGGGTGGACAGCAGCATGTTCGCGCTACCGGTGTTATATACGCTGTCGACTTTCCTGCACTAAAGCAACTGACGCGCTGCCGCGCGATCGCCCAACACTTTCTGCAGCGTTTCGCAGGCGAACTCATCCCAGCCGACGCCCTCGGCCTTCGGACCGCCGATCCGCACCATTGCATCCAAATCCACGGGATCGGGACTGGTCTTAACCGCCAGCGCGGTCAGCACGCGCAGCGCGATCTTCATCGGATCCATGCTCCGGCCGTCGGCATCCGGTTCGACCGGGATCGCGCCGAGCATTCGGGAGAGCGCGCTCCTGGCCTCAGCGACGCCGTGCGCCAGTTCCTGCACGCCCTGATGCGACAGATTCAGGCCGGCATTCCAGACGATATCTGCGACCTTTTCCAGCATCTCGAGCGCAAGCTTGAGATCCTTTTGTCCGGCCGCTCCCGCCGTCTTCATGCCGCCTCCATCGTCGATTCGAACACTCCCGGAGACGCGACTTTAGTCGCGTCTCCCGGACAATACCGCGCGAAACAACGATACCTAATTACAGCACGAAACCGTGCCGGTTACTTCGGCCTTATTTTGCGATCGGTTTGGCCGTATACTCCGCTTCCGTAACCTCGCCCAGCCAGGTGATGCCGCCGCGAGTCACGTTATATTGCGTGCCGCCCCGATCCGGCGCCGCGCCATGCCAATGAGGAACGCCGGGAGGACACCAGATCGCCTCGCCCGCGTGGAGCACGCGCACCGGTCCGCCCTTCTCCTGCTCCAGTGCGATCCCCGACTCGACGAAGATAAGCTGCCCCTTCTCGTGGATATGCCACTTGGTGCGAGCGCCGGGATCGAAATGAATGTAGGTGATCTTCCCCGGCGGATCTTCCTTCAACCGGGTAACCGTGCCCGTGAAATGGGGATCGGTAGTCGGCTGTTGGGCGCGAATCGCCCATAGACCCGAAACTGCGAGAGCCGCGCTCAGCGCGCACAGTACCGCCGGCTTCCTGTTCATTGCTGATCTCCTCAAGGTCGATCTCCTCAAGTATTGTAAGGCTCACTTGAGACAAACGGGAAACCGCGCCACTACTTCTGCAAAGCTTTTCGTTCCGAACTGACAGAAGGCAAGTTCCGAGACGGAAACCGGCAGTATCGGCTGCCGGTCTGTCAATCCCGGACGGAAAGGCGGTGAGCTGTATGTACACCGTGCGACTGAAAATCGTGATCAAAAGCATCACGTTTGAGGTCAGCTTCACGTTCCGCAAGGTTCGTTAACTGATCCGGGGGTTGGGTTGCCGCCAGCAACCTAACCCCTCAGTCGCAAATATAACACGCACGAACCACGTGGCGCACGCACTTTTGCGTGCCGCGCCCCGACTCATCGGGGCGCCTGCCTCTCCCAACCGGAACTATTTCAGCGCCGCCCCAACTTTCCCCGCCGGAACTTGTTATCTTTTCTCTAACGGTTTTATTCCACCTGCCATGCGGCCCTTTGTCCTCGAACTCGGCGAATTGCAAAACAAAATTCTGGAAATGGGCGGACTGGTTGAGACGTCGATTCACAAGAGCATCCGCTCGCTCGTCGAACGTGACGACGCCCTCATGGTCAATATCTGGGAATGCGAGGAACGCATCAACCAACTCGACATCGAAATCGACGAGTTCGCCACGCGCCTGCTCGCCCTGCACCAGCCCGTCGCGCGCGACCTGCGTTTTCTCACCGCAACCATCAAGATCAACAGCGATCTCGAACGCATGGGCGACCTCGCCGTGAACATCGCGCAACGCTCCATTTCGCTGCTGGCGCGCCCGCAGTTGAAACCGCTCATCGACGTGCCGCACATGTCGAGAATCGTCGAATCCATGGTCCGCAAAAGTCTCGACGCCTTCGTGCAGCGCGACGAACCGCTCGC
>JASHSD010000984.1 GCA_030036985.1 Bryobacteraceae bacterium | reverse complement strand
CGAGTTCATCGCCGTCTGGAATGAGAAACCAAAACCGTTCATCTGGACGGCCACGGTTGAATCGATCGTTGAAAAACTGTCACGCTGCAAACAAACTCTGGAAAAGATTCTGCCCGGCTGCACATCACCACGGTCGCGGAAATCAAAAACCGCCCCGAAACAATAGTCCAGTTATTTATTGGACACTACACTAGCGTTCATGCAATTGATCTCGCGTCCATTGTTTTCTGCCGAGCCGTCCCTGAGATTCCTCGCTGAGTTGCCGCAGTCGCGCCCGCGCGCGGTTCGCGCGGTCCTCATGCGCGGCCAGATTCGTCAGATACTCGCGGACCAAAGCGTTGACCGTCGAGTTCCGTTCGGCGGCGCATCGGCGAACGGCAGCCAGTACTTGCTCGTCCACGCTCAGCGTGATGTTCTTCATATCCACAGTATATGTGGAACTGTGTAATCTCCGCGCGCTGACCGACTTTTTATCCGAAGCACTCGGGATGTGACATAGTTTTCTGTATGCAGCGCCTCAAACCGGTTGATGTGGTGATCGTCGGCGGGGGATTTACCGGCCTCCTGATGGCGAAGGAGATCACCGCGCGCACGTCGCGTTCGGTGGTGGTTCTGGAACGCGGACCGGCGCGCACCAACGGCCAGTATTCGGCGGGCATGGACGAGCTCGACTACGCGGTCCGCCTGCGCATGATGCAGAACCTCGCGGATGAGACGCTGACACACCGGCATTCGGCGAAGGCGAGCGCCGTGCCGGTGCGGCAGTACGGATCGTTTCAGCCGGGCACAGGAACCGGCGGCGCGGGCGAGCACTGGGGCGCGCTGTCCTATCGCTTCGGCCCCGATGTTTTCAGGCTCGAAAGCGATTTGCGCGAGAAGCATCCGGGTTCGAAGATTCTGGAAAACGTGACCGCGCAGGATTGGGGCGTGACGTATGACGAGTTGGAACTGAACTACTACCGCGCCGAGCGGATGATGGGCGTGTCGGGGAAGGCCGGCAACCTTCGCGGACAGAAGGTCGAAGGCGGGAACGTTTTCGAAGGACCCAGGAGCCAGGAATTTCCGCTGCCGCCGCACAAGACATCCTATGTGGCGGACCGCTTCCGCACAACAGCGCGCGACAGCGGCTATCATCCTTATCCCGTTCCCTCCGCCACGCTGAGTCAGACTTATAAAAATCCCGACGGCATCACGCGCGCCGGCTGTCAGTATTGCGGCTATTGCACGCGCTTCGGCTGCATGATCGGCGCCAAGGCGCAGCCGACGAACCTGCTGCTCCCGCTCGTCGAGCACAAGAAGACCTTCGCGCTGCGGGCGGGATGCCAGGTGCGGCGCGTACTGCATCGCGACGGGATGGCGGAAGGCGTGACCTATACCGACTCGGCCGGCAACGAATTCGAACAACCCGCGCGCGTGGTGATTCTCTCTTCGTGGACGCTGAACAACGTGCGCCTGCTGTTGCTTTCGAAGCTGGGCGAGCCGTACGATCCGGCGACGGCGAAGGGCACGTTGGGCAGGAACCTGACCCATCAGGTCAGCGGCAATGTGCGGTTCTTCCTGAACGAATACCTCAACACGTTCATGGGCGCGGGTGGACTGGGATTCGCCATCGACGATTTCGACGGCAACAACGCTTTCGATCCCGCGGCCGGTCTGCTGCGCGGCGGGCAACTGCGGATGCAGGCTTCGGGCGAGGGTCCGCTGGCCGCGTTCGGGCACATTCCGCCCGGCGAGACGAAAGCCGTGTGGGGTTCCGAATGGAAGAAAGCCGCGCTGAAATGGCACGACAAATCGTCGCAGATTTCGTTCGAAGGCGGCCATTTTCCGTATCGCCAGAACTACATGGATCTCGACCCCACCTATACGGACAAGTTCGGCGATCCGCTGATCCGTTTGACGCTCGATTGGACCGATCATGAGCGGGCGCAGACGGACATGGCGATACGGGTTGGCTCCGAGATCGCGCGGCGCATGGGCGCGAAGGTGGGCGCTTCGCGCGGAGTGGGCGCCCGCTATTCGGTGACTTACTATCAGAGCACTCATATCCAGGGCGGGACGATCATGGGCGCGTCGCCGGAGCGAAGCGTGGTGAATCCATGTTCGCAGCACTGGAAGACACCGAACCTCTGGATCACGGGCGGTTCGACGTTCCCGCAAAGCGCGTCGGGCAACCCCACGCTGACGATGCTGGCGATGACATATCGAGCCGCCGACGCCATGATCGACCGCTATTTCAAACATCCAGGAGCACTGGCATGAAAAGGCGCGAATTTCTCACCGTACCGGTGAAGGGCTTGGGCGGAGTGCTGATTTACAGCCTGGCGGGCGAAGCGATTCGCGTGCAGGCGCAGGACGGCGTGGTGCGCGTGCCGCTGCGCTTCTTCAACGAAGCCGAGGCGCGGACCGTGCAGGCCGCCTGCGCGCGCATTTTTCCCGCGGACGACAGCGGACCCGGCGCCACGGAAGCGAACGTGATCGTTTATATCGATCATCAGCTGGCGGGGCCGTGGGGCGCGGACAAGCATCGGTATACGAAAGGGCCGTGGGTGGAGTCGATGCCCGAGCATGGATATCAGGGGAAGGAGAATCCGCGGGAGATTTATCGCGCGGGGGTCGCGAAGCTGGGCGGCGACTTCGCGAGCCTTGCGCTGGCCGCGCAGGACGAGCGGCTGCGCGCGATCGAGAAGACTCTGTTCTTTCAGCTGCTGCGGACGCACACGATTGAGGGGATGTTCAGCGATCCGCTGCATGGCGGAAACGCGGGGTTGATCGGATGGCAGTTGATCGGCTATCCCGGCCCGCTGATGAGTTATCGCGACGAGATCGATAAGTATCACGGGATGCCGTTCGAGGCGAAGCCGAGGAGCCTGGAACAAGTGGTGGGACGCAAGGTTGTGGGTTGGGAGGATGAGAAAGAATAGGAGCCGATTCCATCCAAGCACGTGTCGCAGAATAAGCGTTCAACCACTCCCTTGCGGTCGTGGCTCAGAAGCCTGTTCCGAGCCGCGCGCGCAAGCAAGCAGTTTTTCGCAAACGGATTGGTTATTTGGTGACACGTCCTCGAAGGACGGTGGTGTGGAGGCTGCGATATACTCGATGACCGCTGGAGGTTTCGGATGAGATCAATGCAAAAGACATGGTTGGTAATCGCCGTTGCGACCGCGGTAGCAGCCGTCGCGCAGGCGCAGGTGCCGCCGGACATCGCGACCAAGCTGATTGCGATCGGGCGCGGTGTCTGCGTGCCGGAGACGGCCGAACTGTACGCGCCGTTGGAACAGAAGCCTCCGTATGCCGGCGTCAAGTTTACCCGCGACATCTCGTTCGGGCCGGATCCCAAGAACGTCCTCGATCTGGCCGAGCCGGAGAAAGGCGGCGGCAACCGTCCGGTGCTGATTTATCTTTCCGGCGGCGCCGGCAACAAACAGCAGGGCGGGCCCAACGGCGAAGCGTTCTACGACAACATCATGGTCTGGGCCGTGAAGAACGGCATGGTCGGCGTCAATATGCAACGGCGTCAGGGCTCGGCTTGGGACGATCCGGCGAAAGACGTCAGCCTCGTGGTGCAGTGGGTGAACAAGAACATCGCGCAGCACAAAGGAAATCCCAAGCGCGTGATCGCATGGTCTCAATCGGCCGGGAACATTCCGCTCAGCACTTATGTCGCGCATTCCGAGTTCTGGGGACCTGAGGGAGTGGGTCTCAAAGGCGCGATTTTCATGTCGCCGCCGGCGTTCGATATTCTTCCGGTCACACCGCCGCCTGTGCAGGGTGCGGCGTTTGCGCCGTGCGGAAATCCCAATGGCGGCGCGCCCGCGGCTCCCGCAGCGGGGCGAGGCCGCGGCCGCGGGCCTGGTGGCGCCGGAGGCTCAGGCAGAGGACGCGGCGCTCGACCCGATCCCGCCACGCAGCTGGCGCGGTCGAACCTGCCCGGCCTGACCAGCTCGAAGCTGGCGATCATGATCTCGGTGGCGGAACTCGATCCGCCCAGCATCGTCGCTTTCGCCGAAACATTTCGGGATCAACTCAAGAAGGCGAATCGGAATGTGACTTTCGCTGTATACAAGGACCACAGCCACATTTCCGAGGTAATGTCGCCCAATACCGCGGATACGAGCGTGACCGGGCCGATCCTGAAGTGGATTAAGAGCGTGAAATAGTTCGCGCGTGAGTAGTTCGCGCTTCGAATAGAAGCGGGCGATGCCGACCATCCGCTCCCTCGCGGTCGCGGCTCGGCAAGGTATTTTTTACTGAGCTGCGCGCGCAAGCAAGCGTCAGTTTTTCGATTTCCGGCACTGAATAAACCGAATGAACAGAATTGTTCGCGCGACCGCAGGCCCGGAATACACAATCGAGCTGTTGTTCGAGGACGGCGCCCGAGGGAAAGTAGATCTCTCCTCGAGACTCTTCGGCCCCGTCTTTGAACCGCTCCGCGATCCACTGCTGTTCTCCCAAGTTCGAGTAGACAAATACGGCGCAATTTGTTGGACTCACGGAGCCGATCTGGCCCCGTGACATTTCGGTTAACGCACACAGGCGCCGCACGTGCCCAACACGGGTGGAGGCCGCGATGACAGCATCCACCGATTTTTCCGAAATGGATAACGCGGGAATTTCCAAAGAACACTGGAAGATCATGTTCATCTCGGGCATGGGCTTCTTTACGGACGCCTATGACCTGTTCATCATCGGCGTAGTCATGGCGCTGCTGAAACCGATCTGGCATGTGGCCAAGGTCGAGGAAGCGCTCGTCGAATCGACTGCCCTGATCGCCGCCGCACTGGGTGCGCTGCTCTTCGGCCGGGTCGCCGACATGCTCGGGCGCAAGCAAATTTACGGCGCCGAGGTGCTGGTGCGCGCCGCGGGCGCAATTGCCTGCGGGCTCTCGCCGAACATCTGGTGGCTGATCGGATTTCGTTTCATCCTCGGGATCGGCATCGGCGGAGACTACCCTGTTTCGGCCACGATCATGAGCGAATACTCCGGAAACTCTTATCGCGGGATGCTCGTCACGCTGGTGTTCGCGATGCAGGCGGCGGGTCTGGTTCTCGGACCGCTTTTCGCCGCGGCGTTGATTTCGACCGGGATGTCACACAACATCAAATGGCGTATTCTTGTCGCCTTCGGCGCGCTGCCCGCGCTGGCGGTTTACAGCGCGCGACGGCATCTCCGGGAAACTCCGCGGTTCCTGAAGGCGGCGGGTCGGGAGGAGGATGAGTCGGGCAATCTCAGGCGGGCGGCGCACTTCAATGAAAACGAACACTCCGTCTCCTTCTGGGATGGATTTCATCGTCTGGTGGACAACCGAAAGCTCCTCATGCGGCTGGTGGGCGCGAGTGGAGCGTGGTTTCTGATGGACTTCGCCTATTACGGAAACACCGTGTCGAGTCCGCTGGTGCTGTCGGCGCTCAGCGCGGATCATACGATTCTGCAGAAGACCCTGACGGAACTCGCGATTTTCGCCGTCTTCGCCGCTCCGGGCTATGCGTTTGCGGCGTTTTACATGGACAAACTGGGGCGCAAGACCATCCAGAATCTCGGCTTCTGCATGATGGCGCTCGCATTCGGTCTTCTCGCCGTCGTGCCCAATGTTGAAAAGCTCGTTTATCCGTTTCTGATCATCTACGGGTTCAGTTATTTCTTTACCGAATTCGGGCGAATACGACCACGTTCGTTTATCCGTCGGAGATTTTTCCCGTCAGAGTGCGAACCACCGGTCATGGCATTGCGGCGGCGATGGGGAAGCTTGGCGGTTTCATCGGCGTTTTTACTTTCCCGTTTTTTATGAATTGGCATGGGCTTCCCGCCGCCGAGGGGGCGGTCGCGATCGTCAGCCTGTTGGGATTGACCGTCACCGCGATCCTGCTGCCTGAGCCAAAAGGCAAGAGCCTCGAAGAGATCTCGGAGCAGGCGCTCAGCCCGGGCGAAAAAATCGCGGCCTGATGCGCGGTCCAAAGAGCGACTATAGAACATATGATCGAGACGACCTACCGGGGTCTGCCGGAATTCGGTCTGCCTTTGATTACCCCTGACCACCCGACCTTCAAGGAGAAAGCTGAAGAGATTCTGAGACTCGCTCCTCCATTCGGTCCGAGGATCGAATCCATACCCGAACGGGCGGCGATTCTGGAGAACCAGAGCGGCAAAGCGGTGATCACCTTCACCACCATTTGGCGATACATCGACGAAGAGGGAGAAACGCGTACAACTCGTCAGCGGAATCTCGTTTCGAGCAAACAGATGGATGTGCTGACAGGACGCACAATGGCGATCCCCGACCCGTACTCCTTCTTTCTACCTGGGTCCAGGCGCTTGATCACGGACGATCGCATACTCGGCGATAATCGCGATGTGCTGGGAGTACAACCGGCCGGTCGCGCCGGCGGCGGTGGCGGCTGGGGATTTGCGGGCGGACGCATACAGCCGCGAGACATCGCGCCGGTTCGGCCTGAGCCCGTCATCGTGAAAATTGAACTGGACATCGATATCGCGATCTTTGACGACGGAACCTGCGCAGGCGCGGATGAATGCGGCCTGCGCGAGAGTCTTATCGAACAGATGCAGCGGCAAAAAGATACAGCGCGGGAAATCGTGGCGGAGCTGCGAGCGGGTGCGACGCCGGGGCAGGTCTTCGAGATAATTCGCCCTTTGGCGCGACATGTTCCTCAAGGCCCAAGGGCGATCGGTTGTGCGCCGCTGCTGTCGATGTTCGCCAATTCGGCGGTCCGTCAGCTGATCAATGCGCCCGACCACGCGCTGTTGGCTTGGTTCGAACGCGCCGCAAAGATCGAGCCGCTTCATCTGCGCAGGCCGGCGTAGCTATCGCGACGACGCGAGAACTTCAAGGATTGCCGACGACACGGCTTCAGGGTTTTCGCGCGGCAGGAAATGTCCCGCGCCCGGGACGACGCGGCGGGCCACCAGCTTTGGAAACGTTGCGTGCTCGCCCGGCGTGGCTTGCGCCGGCGCGCGGTCGAGCGCATCGTCTCCGCCGTGCAGCACGATCGTGGGCGCTTCGATTTTGGGCCGCTCCGCGAGCTTCCGTTCGACGGCCTCGAAGCGCGGTTCGCCCGGCGCATTGCCTAACCGGTGCCGATAGGAGTGAATCACGATATCGACGAAATCGGGATTCTCGAACGACGGCGCCGTGCGATTGTAAGTCTCGTCGGTGAAACGCCAGGTCGGCGACCAGTCCTGCCAGAGCAGCCTGCAGAGAGCACGGCGATCGGCTTTGAGACCCGCGCGGCCGCGTTCAGTGTTGAAGTAGTACTGATACCAGAAGCGCTTCTCCATTTCCGGCGGCGCGGGCCGGGGCGCGGCAAAGACGTTCTGAATGGAATAGCCGGCGACGAGGACGGCTGCGCGTACGCGTTCGGGGTGCAGCGCGGCGGCGACGCAGGCCGCGCGTCCGCCCCAGTCATAACCGGAGACGGCGAAGCGCGGGAGCTTGAGCGCATCGGCGAAATCGATCAGGTCCCGACCGATGGCCGCCTGTTCGCCCATGCGCGGCGCGGCGGCATCGAGAAAGCGCGTCGGCCCGTAGCCGCGCAGATACGGGACGAGCACGCGATGACCGGCTTTCGCCAGAGGCGGCGCCACATCGTCCCACGCGTGAATGTCGTCCGGGAAGCCGTGGAGCAGGATGATCGGAAACCCCGCGGGATTACCGCTCTCTTCGTATGCGATGTTGAGGACGGGTGTGTCGATCGACTTGGCCAATGACGCCGCTCCCGATTGAGATTGCGCCCGTGCGAACGCTGCGCCTGCCGCGGCGTAGAGAAAGTACCTGCGGCTTCGCGCGGCGTCCCGGTGCATGGGGCCATTCTATCGTTGCTTCGCGGCGGCTTCGTTCACGAGCAGACCCATCTTGGGATGGCTCGGTTCGAAATCGGCTTTGAGGCCATAATCTTCGAGGGCTTCGGTGGTGGTGGGGCCGATGGAGCCGACAAACGCCGATTGGAGCGCCTCGCGCACCTGCTGTTCGATGCCTTCTTCCCCGGCGATGCGCATGAGGTTGACGATCTGCATCGAGGTGGTCAGCAGCACCACGTCGAACCCGCCGGCGATGAGCTTCGCCGCGGCTTCACGCAACGGGCGCGTGTCCTCGGGGAGGTCCCAACCGTAGATGTGGACCGGTGAGACATCCTTGCCCAGGGCGCGCAGGCCGGCAATCAGATCGGCATTGGATTTTCCGTATTCCTGCAGCGCGATGCGGTTTTCGGGGCGGTCGCGCATAATGGCCAGGAGTTCGCGCCAAGTGTTGGGTTCGGGCACCTGAACGCTCGGGACGAGACCGATTTCGCGCAGCGCGGCCGAGGGTTTGGGTCCGCGCACGACTACGGTGATTTTCGAAAGCGCGGCTTTGAGTTCCTGTTCGGAATAGCGCGTGAGCAGGGTCTTCCAGAGCAGACGGGTGCCGACGCCTGTGAGAAGAATGATGCAATCGAATTCGCCGCGCAGGAGGCGGGTGGCAAATGCGAAGGCCTCGTCGTGCTGTTCGAGCGGGACTTCGCGCATGGAAGGCGCGACGAATGGTTCCCCGCTCTGCTTGCGGATCAGCGTCGCCATTTCTTCGGCGCGCCGGCTTTCGAGCGCGAGGACGCGGAGTCCTTTGAATGACATAGTCTTACGCCGGCAGTTTCGACGATCCCATCAGGAATTCGTCGATGCCGCGCGCGGCTTTGCGGCCTTCGGCAATCGCCCACACCACCAGCGATTGCCCGCGGCGCGCATCGCCGGCCGCGAAGACGCCGGACACCGATGACATGTAGTTCGCGCCCGTCGCCACATTGCCGCGCGGGTCGACCGCGACGCCGAGCTCATCGAGCATCCCGCCGCGAACCGGGCCGGTGAAGCCCATCGCCAGCAATACGAGATCGACATCCATCTCGAACTCTGAGCCCGGGATCGCTTCAAACTTCGGCGGCGGACCCACGCGCACGCCGTGCAGCTTCCTCACATGGCCGGCCGCATCGCCGGTGAAGCGCGTGGTCGAGACGCTCCAGTCGCGGATGCCCCCCTCTTCATGCGAACTCTCGACCCGCAGCTGCATCGGCCACAGCGGCCACGGCGTGTGCGGCGCGCGCTCGTCGGGGGGCTTCGGCAGCAGCTCGAATTGCGAGATGTGCGCGGCCTTCTGCCGATGCGACGTGCCGAGACAGTCCGCGCCCGTGTCGCCGCCGCCGATGATCACGACGCGTTTGCCGGTCACGACTATCTGTCCGGGCACGGTATCGCCTTCGCAGACCTTATTCGACTGAGGCAGAAAATCCATGGCGAAGTGGATGCCATTGAGATCGCGCCCCGGGACCTTCAGATCGCGCGGATGCTCGGCTCCGGCGGCAATCAGGATCGCATCGAAATCGCGCCGCAGTTCCTTGACGGAAACATTCCGGCCCACGTGCGCATCGACCACGAACTCGACGCCTTCCGCCCGCATCTGGCCGAGTCGCCGATCGATCAGATGCTTTTCCATTTTGAAATTGGGAATCCCGTAACGCAGCAGTCCGCCGATGCGGTCGGACTTCTCGAACACCGTCACCGTGTGGCCGGCGCGCGCCAGTTGCTGCGCGGCGGCCAGTCCCGCGGGTCCGGAACCGATGACGGCGACGCGTTTGCCGGTCCTGACCGGAGGCAGTTCGGGAACGATCCAGCCTTCTTCCCACGCGCGATCGACGATGGTTTTTTCGATGTTTTTGATCGTTACCGGAGGCTCGTTGATGCCGAGCACGCAGGCCGCTTCGCAGGGCGCGGGGCAGATGCGTCCGGTGAATTCGGGGAAATTATTCGTCGAATGCAGCACGCGGGCCGCTTCGCGCCAGCGGCCGTGCCACACGAGATCGTTCCAGTCGGGAATGATGTTCTGCACCGGACAGCCGGTGTGGCAGAAGGGGATGCCGCAGTCCATGCAGCGCGCGCCCTGGAGCTTGATCTTGTCCTCGGGAAAGGGATTGTAGATCTCGAACCAGTCGTTGATGCGCTCGGCCGGCGGACGCCGTTCGGGCGTTTCGCGCGTGTATTCGAGAAAACCGGAGACTTTACCCATGGTGATTCCGGCAGGCAGCCTTTTCCGCGGCTCCGGCCGGCCCGAAGGCCGGCTTGCAGGGCTGAAGCCCTGACCCCACATTACATTTGATGACGTGGTTCATGATGCTATCGGGCCGAGGCGCTCAGGCCGATCGGCTGCGGCTCGACCGATGCGGCGGGCAGACGCCGCGCGATGGTTTCGCTCGGCAAGGATTTCCTCATCACGCGCCTGAATTCGTGCGGGAAAACCTTCACGAACTTCGGCAGCATGGGCGTCCAGTTTTCCAGAATGCGGCGCGCGCGCGGACTGCCGGTCGCGTCGACATGGCGATAGATCATCGCCTGCAGCAATTCCTGATCGTGCGGATCGAAGACCTGTTCGAGGTCGACGGAGTTCTTGTTGCAGCGGTATTTGACGAATTCGCCCGCTTCGTCCAGCACGTAAGCGATGCCGCCGGACATACCCGCGGCGAAGTTCCGTCCGGTCTTGCCGAGCACGATGACGAGACCGTTCGTCATGTATTCGCAGCCGTGATCGCCCACGCCTTCGACCACCGCCGTCGCGCCGGAATTACGCACCGCGAAGCGCTCGCCCGCGACGCCGTTGAAGAACGCCTCGCCGCTGGTGGCGCCGTAGAGCACCACGTTGCCGATCAGAATATTCTCTTCCGGCACGAATGTCGAAGCCTCCGGCGGATAAACGATCAGGCGTCCGCCGGACAGGCCTTTGCCGACGTAATCGTTGGCGTCGCCCTCAAGTTCAAGCGTTACGCCGCGGGCGAGGAACGCGCCGAAGCTCTGTCCCGCCGAACCGGTAAATTCGAATTTGATGGTGTCGTCGGGCAGTCCGGCCGATCCATATTTTCGTGCGATCCTGCCGGAAAGCATGGCCCCGACGGTGCGGTGCACGTTCTTGATCGGCAGCTTGATCACGATGGGCGTCTGGTGATCGATCGCGTCCTGCGCGTGATCGATCAGTTTGAAATCGAGCGCTTCATTGAGGCCGTGGTCCTGATCGACGGTGCAGTGGCGCCCGACGCGCGAGGGCACCGGCGGGTTGTAGAGAATCGTCGAATAATCGAGCCCGCGCGCTTTCCAGTGTTCGATGGCCGCGCTCATTTCGAGCATGTCGACGCGCCCGACCATCTGGTCCATCCTGGTGAAGCCGAGCTGCGCCATGATCTGCCGCACCTGCTCGGCGATGAAGAAGAAGTAATTGATGACGTGTTCCGGCTTGCCGTTGAACTTTGCGCGCAGAACCGGGTCCTGCGTGGCGATGCCGACGGGGCAGGTGTTCAGATGGCACTTTCGCATCATGATGCAGCCCATGGCCACCAGCGGCATAGTGGAAAAGCCGAACTCCTCGGCGCCGAGCAGCGCGGCAACCGCGACATCGCGGCCGGTCTGCAGTTTGCCGTCGGTCTGGACGATGATGCGGCTCCGCAGATCGTTCATCACCAGAACCTGCTGGGTTTCGGCGATCCCGAGTTCCCAGGGCGCGCCCGCGTGCTTGAGCGAAGTCAGCGGCGAAGCGCCGGTGCCGCCATCGTGTCCGCTGATGAGAACGACATCGGCGTGCGCCTTCGAAACGCCCGCCGCGACCGTGCCGACGCCGACTTCGGCCACCAGTTTGACCGAAATGCGCGCCTGCGGATTGACGTTCTTAAGATCGTAGATCAACTGCGCCAGATCTTCGATCGAATAAATATCGTGGTGCGGCGGCGGCGAAATCAAACCCACACCGGGCACGGAATGGCGCACTCTGGCGATGATTTCATCCACCTTATGGCCAGGCAATTGGCCGCCTTCCCCCGGCTTCGCGCCCTGGGCCATTTTGATCTGCAGATCGTCGGCATTCACCAG
>JASHSD010000983.1 GCA_030036985.1 Bryobacteraceae bacterium | reverse complement strand
CATCCGTGCCGATGCGGCGCGCCCGCATTTCGACCTGAGCGTCCCCGACGTCAAACATCCACTTCCCGTTAACCTTGACGATGGGTACCGGAAACGGCCAGTCTTCGTTTCCGATGTAAACAATCACGCGATTGGGATTACGGGAGGATGGTTTCAATTCGTGTTTATCCCGGTACAGGCGGACGAACTCCGATTGCTCGGCTTTGTCCTGCGCCAGGTTGCCCGAACTGAGAATGGCGTGGGCCTGGGGTCCGAAAATGGTTGCCAGCTTGTCCAAATTGTGGTGCACGGCCGCGTCGATCAAAGAAGCCATCGCGGCATCGGGAGTATCAAAAGTATCCTGCGCCCATGCCGGCGCCGAATACGCCAGTGCGGCGACAAAAACCGCCGTCGCGAAAAAGCCACGCATTATCTTCTACCTCCTCCACCATGAAATCCACCACCACCGCCGCCGCGGAAGCCCCCGCCACCGAACGTGCGGCCGGCCCCCATGCTGCCAAAGCCGCGATCGCTCTGCGTCCTCGTGGCGGCGCCGTTGTGATAGCCGCCGAAAACGCTGTGATTGCCGGTGTAGGCGCGCTGCTCAAAACCTTGACTACGGAAACGGCCGGCCGGGTTGTTGGCGACGTGCGCGCCCGCGACGGGTTCCCGGCCGGCAAACCGGCCGGCCAGCTCACGATTCGGGTAGGGGACGCCGAGCCGGTGCGCGGGATTGTGCGCCCAAACCGCAGTGCCCAGGGCGCCTCCGCTGAAGTCGCGGAAGCCGTAGCGATGAAAGAACGAATTGTTGATGTAAAGGCCGCCGGCATACCAGTTCGGCATCCAGCCCCAACCACCCCACCCCCATCCGCCCCAACCGCCGAAGTACAGCCCGAGATCGATGCCGACACCCCAGTCGAAGCCGATGCCGATCCCAGGATAGAAGAGCGGCGGATAATAGCCAAGCGCCGCCGGACCCCAGACATACGCCGGATTGTAAGCCGGGACATACCAAACGTCCGGATTCGCCGGCTCGATATTGATCGCGGTCTGGCCGTTCTCGTTCGTCTCGGTCACGCTCTCCTGCGGTGTGGAGCGAAGCGTACCCTTGGCATAAGCCTGCTGACGCATGCGCTGCACCGCCTGCATGACATCCATCTGCTGGGCAAGGAAGGCGTTGCCGAGGGACGTCGTCCAGTTCACGTCCTGACTGAGAAGAGTCAGCGCCTGCGGGAACGCCACCAGTCCCTGCACGCTCGGGTCCCAGTTCTGCTTCTTGGCTTCGTCCATAAGTTTGGAGGGTTTCCACTTCGGATGGTCGAGGACCCATTGGTGGGCCTCGACGACCTCGAGCGGATAGGTGGATGCGGCGAGAATTTCGCCGAGCAGCGGATCGGGATATAAGGCGATTGGCGCTACAAGATCGTCCAGTTGCTGCGGGGGCAGCGGCTGCGCCGCCGTCGGCGCGGGAGCTTGATTCGGCGGAGGCGTCGGGGGATATGGCGCCTGCGCAGTGCAAAGGAAGAACACGGCAACCATCGCAGCTGCCGCCAAGCCGTGCCTGCGGATAAGATTCGGCATCTTTCACCTCCCGCCTGATTTCAGCCTACATCCGGTTAGATGCGGCGAAAATACAGCGGAGGGCCGATTTTTCGGGCGGTTTGGATGTAAAGGCACCAGGTGGCCGGCGATTCGGTATCGGGCCGGGCAGAAGCCCGGCCGCAGGCCCGAAGGCCTGACCCCACAAAAAACGTCAGATTGGCGTCCCCAGGGGGATTCGAACCCCCGTTACCGCCGTGAAAGGGCGATGTCCTGGGCCTCTAGACGATGGGGACCAAAGGCACAATCTATTGTTACACGGGGCCCTGTCAGGCGCGGCGTTTGCGGGTGAAGAAGAACGCGGGCAGCGCGAGCGAAAGCAGCAGCCAGGTTCCCGGTTCCGGCGTCGCCACAAGGTCGTAGCCGATTGCGGACTCCGCCGCGATTTCATTGGGTCCGTAAGCAGGATTCGCGCCGGGGGTCGCAAAGGCGTCCTGCACCTGCGGGTAACCGGCGCCGGCCCAATCGCCGAAATCGCCGCCGTTGCAGGCGCTGTTGAAGTACGTCAGCACAGTCGCGCCGCTGTAGGAAAGAAAGGCCGGCGCCGGCGAGGCGCAATTGGTCGGCCCGGCGAATACGCCGGGAGCGGTGTAGCGGAAGAGATCTTCCGGCGCCGGATTACCGGCGAGGAAGTTGACGGTTCCGGAGGAGGCGTCGGTGTTCGGCAAAGACGAACCCAATCCGAGGATCTCGTCGATTTCGTGCTCCACCGTGGACAGCAGACCGTAATTCACTCCATTATTCGCCTGGGGCGGATAGGTAATGCTTGTGTTCAGCGAGACAATGCCGTCGTAGGCCGTTCCGCCGCCGCTGGTGCACGTCATGTTCCCGGCTGTGCCGGTGGGGACGCAGCCGGGCGCGATATTGATGCCGAGAGCGCGCGCGTTCGCCGATTTAATATCGATCTCCGGAGTACCGGTGACCGGGTTTATGCCGCCGTTGGTGTCGGCGTCTCCGCCATTGGAATTGAGGCCCGCGATGGCCGCGGGATTGGCGTTGTTCGCCACAAGACCGTTATAAAAACTGATGTAGGATACCTCGTAATAATAGAAGTTGCTGGAGCCCAACCCGGTTGTCGTCGACTGAAAGTAAATATCCGCGTCAATCGGATTGGAGTAGGTCGACTCGAACATCGAAATCGCCGTATCGATCGTGTCCTCAATGCTGACGGCGTTCGGGCTGCTGGTGATCGAGCTGTCGAATGTGGGGGTGATAATGAGATCGGCGTGCGCCGGAATTGCTGCCAGGAAGAGCGCGCTCATCATGAACGCGCCGAAACAATGCATCTGCCTGATACACCGGGTCGATTTCATACTATAGTCCCAGTCAATCTAACACCTCCCGGCGCGTTTTGGAACGGTTTCGCTGTCCTTCCGGTACCAGAGGTACCGGTTCCCTTGCGGCTGATGTCGCATGTTAACCTTGGAGGTTCCCGCTCATGAGTGATATTCAGGTTAAACTGCCGGACGGGAGCGTCCAGGCGGTTCCGCCGGAGACGACCCCGCTCGATATCGCGCGCAAGATCAGCCCTCGCTTGGCCGATGCCGCGATCGTGGCCAAGGTCAACAGCCGTCTCTACGATCTCAAGCGGCCGCTCGAAACGGACGCCAATCTGCAGATCCTGACGCCGAAAGATCCGGAAGCGCTGGAGGTGTACCGACATTCAACTGCGCATCTCTGCGCCGCCGCCGTGCTCGAGTTGTTCCCGGAAACGAAGCTCGGCATCGGTCCGCCCATCGATACCGGTTTTTATTATGATTTCGACCGGCCGGAGCCGTTCACGCCCGAGGACCTCGAAAAAATCGAAGCCAAAATGTGGGAGCTGCAGGCGAAGAACCTGACCTACGAGCGTCAGCTGATTCCCAAATCGGAAGGTCTCGAAAAATACCGGAAGATGAACGAGCCGATGAAAGTCGAGCTCATCCAGGAACGCGCCGACGACATTTTTTCGGAATACACGCTGGGACCGCACTTCATCGATTTCTGCCGCGGCCCGCATATCCCGGATACTTCGAAGATCAAGGCGTTCAAACTGCTGTCGATCGCCGGAGCCTACTGGAAAGGCGATGAGAAGAACAAACAGCTGCAGCGCATCTACGGCACGGCCTGGTTCACGAAAAAAGAGCTGGACGAGTACCTGCACAAGCTGGAGGAAGCCAAAAAGCGCGACCACCGCAAACTCGGGCAGGAGCTCGATCTTTTCAGCATTCAGGAACTGGCCGGCCCGGGTTTGATTTTCTTCCATCCCAAGGGCGGCATCGTGCGCAAGCAGCTGGAAGACTGGATGCGCGAGGCGTACCTGAAGCGCGGATATTCCCTCGTCTACACGCCGCACGTGATGCGGCGCGAATTGTGGAAGACCTCCGGACACGCCGGTTTCTACTCGGAGAACATGTTCACTCCGATGGAGCTGGACGACGCCGAATACCAGCTCAAACCGATGAACTGCCCCGGCCATGTTCTGATTTATCGCGACCGGCAGCACAGCTATCGGGACCTGCCGGTGCGGCTCGGCGAATTGGGAACGGTTTATCGTTACGAGCGCTCCGGAACCATGCACGGGCTCTTCCGGGTGCGCGGTTTTACCCAGGACGACGCGCACATTTTCTGCACCCCCGAACAGATCGAAGACGAAATCGTCAAGTGTCTCGACTTCGCGGCGGAGACTTTGAAGACGTTCGGCTTCAACGAATACAAGGCCGAGATCTCCACCTGGGATGGCGGGGCAAGCGGCAAATACGAAGGCAAAGCCGCCGATTGGGAGTTGGCCGAAGGCTCTCTGCGCAAAGCCTGCGACAAGCTGGGCATTCACGCGACCGTGATTCCGGACGAAGCGGCTTTCTATGGTCCGAAGATCGACGTGAAGCTGGTCGATGCCATCGGCCGCCTCTGGCAGCTTTCGACGGTGCAGTTCGACTCGCTGCTTCCGCGCCGCTTCGAACTCGAATATATCGCCGAGGACGGGAAAAAGCATCGGCCGCTGATGGTGCATCGCGCGCTGTTCGGCTCAGTCGAGCGGTTTTTCGGAATTCTTATCGAGCACTACGCGGGCGCGTTCCCCGTTTGGCTGGCCCCGGTTCAGGCGGCGGTTTTGCCGATCACCGACAAACAGGCCGCATATGCGCGCGAAGTCGAGGAAAAACTCAAGGCGGCCGGGGTGCGCGTTGCGGTCGACGATCGCAGCGAAAAGGTCAACTTGAAGATCCGCGACGCCCAACTGCAAAAAGTGCCCTACATGCTGGTGGTTGGAGGGCGCGAGGCGGATGCAGGGCAGGTCGCCGTTCGACATCGGAAGCGCGGCGATCTTGGCCCCACCAGCGTGGAAGAATTCATCCGCGCGGTCACGGCCGAGATTGCGGCGAAGTTAACCGATTAGAACTTACGCCGTTCCCGACAGCTATGGCATAATCCGTACTAATGCGTACGAAGTTTCGATGGTTTGGCGCCCTTGCGTCCGGACTTTTCCTGCTGTCCACGGCTGGCGCCACCAGCGTTCCACGTCTTTCATTTGAACAGCTTACCGACAAATCAGAGATCGTTGTCGCGGGACAGATCAATCGTTCCTGGGCGGATTGGGATACCGAACACAAATACATCTGGACTCACTACGAACTGGCGGTTTCGACGGCGCTCAAAGGCAACCCCGGCGCGACCGTGGTTCTCAGCGAACCCGGCGGCGTCGTCGGGCCGCGCGGCATGAGCGTCGCCGGGTCTGTTGTTTATAACCCCGGAGATCAGGTGCTGGTGTTTCTGCAGCGGATGCCGAACGGGTATCTTCGGACAACGGGGTGGGGCCAAGGCAAGTACCTGCTGGATAAAGACAGCCATCTGTATGCGATGGCTTCCCTGGTCGAAACGGTCGACGCTAAAGGACGCCCCGCGGCGAAGACGTTTTCCTTGGACGGAATGACCGTCGCGCAGGTGCGGACGATGGTTGCCGCGCGAATTCAGACACAAGGGAGGGCCAAATAGTGCGCCGCGTCTTTTTTTTGTTCTCCTTCCTTCTCGCGCTGTTGCCGGCTCCCGCTCTGTTCGGCTACATTCGCCTCAACACAGGAGGAACATCGCCGGTCCCGATGGTGCGCGTGGACAATGCGGGTATTCAGTTCTACCTGAACACCTTGGTTTCCGCCGGCGCGACGAGTTCGCTCAACTCGAGCGGAGTGGTGATCACAAAAGCCAGCGATCCGGCCCAAGCCATACATCTCGCGATGGCAACCTGGAACGCGATCGGGACGCCTTCCGGCCCGGCCAACATCCATTTTCTGCCGCTTGAGTCCACCTCGGAAACCGTTGACAGCACCTCGACCGACGACGAGAACATCATCGGCATCGGATCGTCCGCCGGCGATCTCAGCGCTGTGGGCGAAGCGCTCGCGGTCACGCTGAACTACTACGCGACCCAGGCGGAGACCTCCGGCGACCGGCAATATCCGACCGGCGGCATTTTCTATTCCCGCATCATTGTGAATCCCGAGTACACGTTCACCACGATCGGAGAGTCGGGTGATATCGACCTGCAGTCGGTGATAACCCACGAATTAGGGCATTCCCTCGGAGCGGATCACACCGGCCTCATCGGGGCGACGATGTTCCAGACCGCCTATGCGAATAACGCACTCGTGTGGCGCAACCCGAGCGATGACGATCTGGCGTTTGTGGAATCCGTCTATCCTTCGGCCTCGGCCCCCGTCGGCTTCGGAACAGTCAGCGGGACGGTCACGCTGGCCGGAGCGCCTGTTCCCTACGCTTTGCTCACTCTGGGAAGTTCGTCGGGAGTGACCATTGGAGCGCTGACGGGCGCCGACGGAACCTATTCCATCCAGGTTCCGCCGGCGACTTATCGGATCTATGCGGAACCGCTTACCGGGGTGGTGCAGGCGGGGAATCTTTATTTCACGTCGGCGCAGGCCGCGCTGGTGAAGGGTTTTCTGCCGACGCTCTACGACGGAATGGTTGCCGTGCCGGCCCAAGCCACGGTCACGGCAAACATCGCCGTCAACGCAGGCACGACGCCGTTCGGCATTCCTTACATGGCTGTCACGGATGTGGGCGCCCAGGCGCCTGAATTTTTCCCCGGGGCCCCGGCATTTGTTCCGTCGGGCCAGTCGGTGGATCTGCAACTGGCCGGGACAGGCTTTGACACCTCGCTGACCGCATCGGATTTCGCCATTCTCGGGTCCGGGATCACAGTTGAGGCCGTGCGCATGGATCCAAATGGCGAGACTGTAAGTGGCAATCCGGTCCTGCGCGTTACGCTGAACGTTCCGGCTCAGCAGGATCTCAGCCTTGCCAGTATCTTTATCACCAAAGGTTCCGGCGCGTTCTCTTTGTCGGGCGCGCTGGTAATCGGGCCGCCGACGCCGACCACCACTTCGGCCAGCATTGTCAACGCCGCCAGCTACGCGGCAAGCGTGTCTCCGGGCGGGCTTTACGCGCTCTTCGATGTTCCGAATGACCCCAATCTGGGACCTTCCGCGTTGATCAACAACGCCGGCTACGATCCCTACGGATTCCTTTCTCCCGAGCTTGCTGGAGTCGAGGTGACATTTGACGGCGTGCCGGCTCCGATTGTCGGCACTTACGGAGGGGCGCAGATCAATCTTCAGGCGCCGTTCGAAATCGTCGGGAAGACTTCCACCCAGATGGTTGTGAGTTACCTTGGCAGCGTAAGCGCTCCGATTACCGTTCCGGTTGTGCCGTCGCAGCCGGCGTTCTACACGTACACGGCGGGAACAACCGACGTGATTTTTGCCCAACTCGCGGCGAATTACAGCCTCAACACGGCATCCAACCCCGCACCGCGCGGCAGCACGATTATCGCTTATGGGACCGGCTTCGGCGCGGTGAATTATCCGGTCTCCAGTCCCATCGCTACGGGCGAGGGCGCGCCGGACCCGACGGCGTTTGCGGCCAACGGGTTCACCTGCACCGTGGGCGGCGTGAATGCCCCGGTTGGGTTTGCGGGATGGACGCCCACAGCCGTCGGGCTGGCCCAATGGAATGTCACCATTCCGTCGTCGCTCACTACCATGGGGGCCGTGCCGCTTGTATGCTCGAATGCCAATGGCTCGACCCAGGCGGGGCTGAGTATCTTCATCGACTGATTTCGCGGCGCCAGTGTACACCCGTAACCTGCACACCGCTTGCTTACGCGCGCGGCTCAGCACCGTCGCGGCTCAGCACCGTCGTGGATCGGTGCGGTCAGGATCGGCATCGTATAGTGCTCAGCGCGGCATATTCCTGCGCGCACCCCGATCCTCGCGAAAGATTATGATAGACAATATTGGCATTCGGTTTGCGGCTCGCGGTTCTGTTCGCAACGGCAGCGGCCGTCGCGCACGCGCAGGAGATTCGCCTCTATTCAGAGTTTGAACGCTTCGATCCGTTCGGCAAACCGGTGGCAACCGACCGCGACCTCTCGCCGCGCGAGATTCTTTCCCCCGCCATGCCTCGGAACGGCCATCTTTCGGTGCATGTCGTAATCACCGGTCCCGCCGGTTCGAATTACCTCCTGTATATCGGTACGAACCCGCCCGATATTGTGCAGTGGAAGCTGTACCGCGAATATTTCAGCCCCTGCGGCAACGATTACTGTCCGGATTGGCTGGCGCCGCAGAACACCCCATCGTTCGGAGCGATCCCCGAATCTTTCCACAACCCGGTACACCCGGCGATGGACGGCCAGACCAGCCGCTGTTACCTTCTCGACATCTTCGCGCCCGCCGGAACGCCGCCCCGCCGGGTTCGCGTGGAAGCTTTGATCAAGACTGGGATTTGGAAGGTGGCGCCGCTCGAGATCAGGATTATGCAGCCGATCGTGCCCGACGCCGACAGCACCCGTGTGTACGCGAGCAATATCGCGCCGATTGACGCGCCGGCGAGCGCCACGGCGCAGATCCAGTTGCTGCGGTTTCTGGCGGGAGAGCCGGTTCAGTTCCCGCACGGGCTTGCGCGGACGCGGGATGTGATTCAACGCAATGCGGCCGAGGATATTCTTGTGGCGCGGTCGCTCCAGGAAAGGGCTAACCCGCCGTTTCCGGCCCTGAACCTGCTCGCGTGGTCTCCGTTGGCTTTTCCGGAGCTCGGCGCCGAATGGTATCTGAAGGTTCGCGATTTTCTGTACCGGTTTGAGGATTGATGGCAGTCAAATCAGTGAGAGTGCCGGGCGTTGGGCGATTTTTCGCGGATCAAAGCGGGAATAGAACCGCCTTTGAACGATCGGTACTATACAGCGGGAACATTCCGTGGTAAGAATGAGGTGTAGCAACCAGCGGGGAACCGTAATCGGGCATCAGGACTGTAACTGAGAATCGCGCAGCCGCTGTTTTCTCCATTTTTAGTAAAGCCAAAAAACACAGGATTCGCCTAGGACTCCCCGTCTGTTACCGGGCGACCCAATGAATACAGGGGTTTTAGATCCGCATGGACTCCGATCGCAAGTACCGCCAGCACGGGTACTATGACAGCAGC
>JASHSD010000982.1 GCA_030036985.1 Bryobacteraceae bacterium | reverse complement strand
CGGCTTCGCGATCATCGAGGACAACATGGCGATGTTCCGCGGCTACGGCATCAAGCTCTGGACGGTGTGGCAGGATCTCGGCCAGGCCGAGAAGCTTTACGGCCGCGGCTGGGAAAGCTTCGTCGCCAATGCCGGCGTGCTGCAAAGCTTCGCGCCGCAGGACATGACGACGGCGCGGTTTCTTTCCGGCCGCAGCGGCGAGCGCAACGCCGATACCCTCAGCTATTCCTCGCCGGCCGACTATCACGCGGCCGGCAGCCTGAGCGTCACGCAGGCCAAGCTGCCGGGCATCCTGCCGCAAACCATCGTGAACATGGACGAAGGCTATTCGGTGCTCTTCACGCACAAGACCAAGAGCGCCGTGCGCGCCTTCCTCCCCGATCCCTCAAGCATGCGTGGGTTTGAGCACTTATTTTCGCTAGGCGACCGTTAGAACGAACTTCCGATGCGATATCAGCAGTCACAGCGAATCAATAGATTGGTTGTGTGACGCACTCAACCCTGCCATTCGCAATCTTGTCCGCCACTTGCGTCTTTATAATTTTTAACACCTGGTCTTGAAACCATTCGATATCGCCTATTTCCCGATAGTCAATATCTCTGTTAGACGGATCGGCACTAATCAGTAAGACGTAAATGCCGTAAATTTCCAACAAATGCTTTCCATCGATTTCATCGACCCCGACCCGCAAGTGGTAGTTTGCAGACGCCTTTTCAAAATAGCCTCTGTAGAACCTTGAGTCCGCCGCTCGCTTTCTTCCAGCCAAGTCTATTTTTTCTGCCGTCTTACCGGTTTCGATGAGATCAATATTCGTTTTGCCGTCTTTCATTGCCTTCAAAAGCAGCCACTCTGCTTTGCTGAGCGGAACGCTTGTCTTAAAGTCGCACGATGCACCCGAGACTGCTCCGCATCCGTCACATTGCTCTGGGCTATTGTAGCTTAATACATACCAGACTCGGTTTACTTCGTAAGCTGCCGTGTTGCATTTAAAAGGAAGGCCAAGACCAAGCTCGGTGTTAGTGACGGCGCAATATGCGATCGCGTCCTGACCATCTCGCTTAGCGTTCAAGACGACCGAGCAATAATCCTCGCCATCATCGCAGTGTCTGGAGGGCATTTTTCCAACAAGCGACTTCCATAACCGCAGCGCATACTTGCCCCCTATTACATCAGAGGCTGGAGCAAATACATGAGAGACACTATCAGGGCCGGGGAGAGCATATATGTTGACGACTTGACGCTCCTGGACGCGGGTCAGGGGTTCGACCTCGTAGGATTGCAGCGAGCGGACATAGGTAGCGTTGAGAGCCTTGATGGTCCAGCTCTCCTCATCGTTATTGGTATTTTGTGTTTCCAGATTTTTATCTTCTGCCACGTAATCAACGGGGATAATTGCTATTGGATGGACGAAAAGAAAACCACCAAGGTCCACGTGCCGCTTTGTAATTTCATAGCATTGCGTTTTCCGGTCAACGAAGTCACAATCGACAACCTGTTTGTGGACGGATTCGTTGGCCGGTAGGCGGACTTTTCTCACGCTAAAGTCGCTTGTGAGAATGCGTGAACCAGCAAATGAGACAATCAAGCGTGCGTTAGCCTCAGTTTGAGTGATAATGATCAATATCGCCGCCGCAGCAAACCGAAGCACAGTTGGGCTCCACGTTTTGTTTATTTCCCTTCAGTGCGTATTTCGTAATCGTCTTTGGGCAACTGGAGAAACGCCAAACAGATAGCTTGATATAACGCCTACCGTCGCAGCCAACAGCCCGAGACAGATAGAAAGATAGCGACTGAGTGACTCAAAGGACATTTGATCAACACGGGGCTCATCGGTTGTCAGGGGTCTATGCGAAATATAATAGGAAACGAAGAGCGCCACGACGACGATAATGAAAATAACGAAGGGACCGTGTATCAACAAGCGTAAAAGTACGACATTTTCCGGTGGGACTTCGCGGCCTCGGTTGGCATTAAACAAAAAATGTGAGGCCGCTCCCAGGTAACCAAGAAACGTTGGCAGCACCACGTCGATCAATCGGAGATTTTGCTCGTGTAGGTAATCGAAGCGCATACCAATTGGTTGAGCCAGAAGGAGAAACAGCATTAGGCAGCCGGTAATGCCAAGGCTGTAGCAGACAATCGCGATGCGCCCTGCCTGCGCCGGCGTCGTCATTTGTGCCTCCCAGGCGTTTCACGACTAAGCTGTCGCAACTCTTGCAGAGTCTATTACGAAACAGCCTGCTAGGTCACGGCCGAATTGGCTGATTCAGTCGATTTTTCGCATCTGGCAGATGTCCGGCTGGGGCGATGGGCGACTTTCGCACGCGGGGCTAAAGAGCGCTTTTGGAGCTCAAAAGAGCTGACGCTCATCGTGACCGCCCGCCGCCGTCACGCTCGCGCTGCTTCTGTTTCTCGGCGTCGTGCTTTGTGTAGGCGGATTCCATCGCGCGGAGCCGCGCTATCTTCGCGTGCTTGGCGTCGGTCAATTCGACCTCGCCTTCCTTGCGTCCCGAGACGCGCGCGCGCAGCGCATCCTCCCGCGCATTGTCGTTGGCCTTGGCTATTTCGGCCTGCCGCACCGGGGGCTCAACCGTCCGCGAGCGATCCGCATCCCGGCTTCGCCGCTCGCATTCCTCGATGAGGCGGGTGCGTTCCTCGCGCAATTCCTTTGCCCGAGCTTGATAAGCCGCCGCGCTCTCCCGGTCGCGCAAAGCCTGCGGTGCGTTCTCGCGGCCGGCAATGACGGCGCTGATGCCGGCAAGGCGTTCGCTCGTGATCGCCATGTAGTCATGCGCTTCGATGTTCCTCCGCAGCTCGAGCAGGCGGCGCTGCTCGGGGTCCCGCTCGTTCGCGATCTCGCGCCGGAGCCGCTCCTGCTGCCGGTGAAACGCGCCGTATTCGTGCATCGCGGCACGGGCAAGCGAGCCGTAGGGGTCACGGATATCGTAGTTTTCCGCGAGCGCGATGCCGTAGCGGGCCTGGGCGCTGGCGATATCGCCGTCCATCGCGCGGCGCGCTTCGCCCTCGCGCAGGCGCTTTTCCTTTTCCCGCGCTTCCTCGGCTTCCCGCTCTTTCTGCCGTTTGAAGGCTTGGAGTCGCTCGTCCTGCGCCTGCAAAATCCGCAGCGCTTCGGCTTCGCGCTCCTGCTGCGTGCGCAACGCTTCTTCGGCGAACGGCTCCGTGGCCTGTTTCTCCGGCATACCGAAAGGCCGGTTGGCGCCGTCCTGGGAGGAGGAATGGAGGGGTGTCACGATGTTCTCCGTGGCCCTAGCGGGTGGTTTGCGTTGCCGTTCTGTGGTGTTGGCCGGGTTGGGAGCGGATGAAGAGCCGCCGTCGCCCATTTCGCGAGACGACGAAAGGCTTCCATGATCTGTGCGCGGATGGGCTGTCCGGCCGCTCGCCGGGGGAGTGCCCTCGCCCCCGGCGGCGCCTCGCGTTCGGCCTCCGGGATCTCCGGTTGGTTTCCTCTCGTCGCTACCCGGATCGTTGTTGCGCCGCTCAATGCGCGCCTCGACGACTGGATCGCGCCGGAACGGCGGCGCGGCAATCCGGGCGGCCAGCTCGCGCGGGCTGAGGGGGCGTAAGCCGTCCTCCGCATTGCCCCGCCGGAAATGCGACGCCGCCCGCCGCTCGTCGACGCGCGCCATCTGACGGGCAAGTGTTTTGAGGTCTTTAGCCGTATTGGTGGCGACGAACAGCTCCGCCTTGTCGCGGTGCCGCGTCAACGCGACGTAGGTCGGCGCCGAACGCCAGTGCTCGGAGTGATAGAGGTAGGTTTGATCGAGCGTGCGGCCCTGGCCCCGGTAAATCGTTCCGGCATAGCCGTGCCGGAAATCCCTGAACTCCGCCGCATCGAACGCCACGACGCGGTCCCAACGCCTGTCCAGCGTCACCGTCATGGTCGTGCCGTCTAT
Source organism: Bryobacteraceae bacterium (assembly GCA_030036985.1). Taxonomy (GTDB): domain Bacteria; phylum Acidobacteriota; class Terriglobia; order Bryobacterales; family Bryobacteraceae; genus BOG-234. Next base: position 7,017 of record JASHSD010000982.1, on the reverse strand, counting down.
CGCCCGCACGGTCCCGGCCTGGCCGTTGAAAAGCCCTTTCGGCTTGTCGGTGCCGGTAAACTGTATGCGGTCGCCGGGCGAAAATTCCGTGCGTCCGTGGCTCGTCTCGAAGCTGCGGCCCTCGCGCGCCAGCTCGCCACGTTGCTTCCGCACCGCTCGTATCGCCCAATTAAGCCGGTCAACGTCGTCGTTCGTATACGCGAATATGAAACGGGATTTGCCCCGATTGGCGGCGCTGTCCAGCGCCCATTGCGCCACAAGCGCCGCGCGGGCTTCGGGCTGGGTGCGGGTCCAATGGATAGCGCGCTTGGCATCGTAAATTTCAAGCGCGGTGTGGAAATTGCCCTCAGCCATCAACTCCGCAGCGCGGCGGTCGTCGTGCTTGTGCTGGCGGCGCACCGTCGCCAGTTCGGCCGCGCCATAGCGGTCTTTCAGGACGCCGAACATGCCGCCGCGCTGAATGCTGGAAAGCTGCCGGTCGTCGCCGACCAGGATCAGCTTGGCGCCCGCGGCATAGGCGTGGGTGGTCAGCATCGCCATGTTGCGCGTGTCGATCATGGCGGCCTCGTCCACCATGACGACGGTGCGCGAGTCCCAGTGGCTGCGGCCGTTATTGAGCCGGAACAGCTCGGCATGGACGGTGCGAGCAATGGCAAACCCGTCCTGCTGCATGTCCTGGGCGACCGCATTGGTAGGCGCAAGGCCGATAACCGTGTAGCGCTCGCGCTCATACACCTGCCGGATCGCGGCCATGGTGAAGCTCTTGCCGGTGCCGGCCTGACCGTCGATCAGCGCCAAGCTTTCCGCTCCGGTCGCATGCCGGACTGCGAGAACCTGCTCACGAGAAACCCCGTCGAACGCCGCGCTGGAAAGGACCGAGGCGCGAGCCCGGTCGCCGGCGCCATGGCCGCCGGTGTCGGTTAATTCCCTTGCGGCGCGCAGCACATGCGCCTCGGCCTCAAGCACCTGCCGCGTGCTGTAGCGGACCGCCCTGTCGTCCGAACCCAGGCGCACGGCGTCGGTTTGGGTCAATACCGCTTCACCGAATTGCGCCCGCGCGAGCGGCGCCTTGATCTGCTTTCGGAGGATTCGCTCAAGGTCGCGCGCGGTGAAAGTCGCCCGCTGCTCGGTCATAAGCGCAAGCACGGCGCCGGCGTTGCGCGCCGCGATGGCGTCGCGCAGCCGGTTCGCTTCCACGCGGCGCAAGCAGATTATGCCACCGCTGAATTTCTCCTCGTAGGCTTCGGCCCAGCGCGACAGCAGCAGGTAATTACCCTTCAGGTCGTAGGCGCGGCCCGTATCGGGGTTGATCTTGGAAGCGACGATATGGACATGGGCGTAGTCCTCGTCGTTGTGCGCCGAGAACAGCGCCTTGGCGTTGCCCATGCCGATAGACTTCAAAGCATCGAGCGCGGCAACCTCCATCTGCTCGCGCGTCGGCTTTTCGCCGGGGCGCCAGTTGACCGAAAGATGGACGCAATCCATCTCGCAGCGCCGCGTGCGGCTTGTCTGGTTCAGCGCGTCGAATTCCATGATCCGGCGCGCCAGATCCGCGTCCTCCCGGCTTTCGATCGGAAAGCCGAAATTGACCCCGCCGAACCATTCGACGCGGCTCCGCTGATCCGGACCCAGCTTGCGCAGTTGGCCGGTCTCGGGATGGCGGCCTTCGCCGAGGATGTACCGGACCGCGCCCGTCACGCCCTTGCCGATCTGGCAGCGCGGGATCATAGCTCGATCGCCCTCGCAAGCGCCGCTTTCAGGACGCCCGTGACCCGTTGCAGCTCGTCCAGCTGGGGCGAGGCTCTGTCCGTGTTGGCGACACGGGCAAGCTGGTTAAGGTTATTGCCGATGGCGGTAAGCTCTCGCGCGAGCGCGCGGGCATCGGGATTGCGCTTCGCACCTGCAACAACGGGGCCGGCTCCCGAGCGGCGCAAGCACAGCTCGCGGATGTACTGGCTCAGATGCGTGCCGGCCTCCGCGGCGTTGTTCTCCAGCTCCGCCCGCTCGCTGGCCGTGAGCTGCACACGCAATCCCGAGGTGCGCCGCTCGCCGCCTGTATCCGACTTGGCATACCGCGCCATGGCGGATTTTTCCCTCACAGGGCCGGATGGAATTCCATTGGAATTCGCTATCTGGCTGCTCTTCGCAAAATGCTACCGCTGCAACGTCAAACTTCGCTTAAGATAGGCGTCGCCTACGAGCAAACAATGGGAAAAATCCAGCAAACAGATAAAATACTGCGCAAGCTGACTCTAACGAACAAGTGACTGATTCTCAAAAACTTGCAATGCAAGAGGTTGTGATTTTTCGCAGGTGCGAGACGTTTCCTCGGTATCTTCCGGCGCGCAAGAAAATAATTATTTGATATTTCGCACGAGGCGGCTTCGAAAAGGCGTCCATCGAAATGCGGTTATTCGGTCGGCCGTCAGGAACAGGCGGACTACCAAAAATGGGTAATACGGAAAGAGCGCCGGGCGGTACGGCGCAATTTTATTACGCGATTAGGAAACGGCCCCGCTCGGCCGGGAGCCAGGCAAACGAGCTATAGCCCGGCCTTGGAGGGTTGTCTGGATCAATCGAAAATCCCTACCGGAAAGGGCTCTTTGCCTTCAAATTGCCCTTTAGGAAGGCTGCGATGGCGTGGGAAATACCCGTAGGGAGGCGGGGCATGCCCCAAATAGCAATCACGCTAGCGGTCGCGATTTTAAACTGCGCCGGGAGCCAGCGCGCGCTGCGCGCGCGGGCGAGGACGGTGCAGTGGTACATGCTGTCGCCAGCAAGCAAGTGAGCCCGTTAGAACTGTACGAGATTCAAGAACGTTGCTTTTATTCGCTGTATAAATTGAGGTTCGCCGGCGAGCGTCTTTTCGGGCCTCCCACGAAGGATCAGATGGAGCGGATGATACACACGCCGGCCTTTCGGGCCTGCGTCGAACGGTTCGTGAAAGCGAAAGAGTCAGGGTATTAATGCCCGAAGCGCCTAGTGGACGCGCGGCGTCACAAGTCATAATTCTCGGCGCGGGCGCTCTACAGCGGCACAAATAGCCTACGTAAGTGCTTCCCAAGGCGTTTGATTGACAGTTTCAGTGAAAAGGCCAACCTCAACTTTGCTGACGCCAGCGGCCCCTATTGCGGTGAGGGAAACGATTAGCCATTGCTTGAAGGTGGCCGTCGCAGCGGCCAACGCTGCAGTTGCTGCCGCCCCGCCGGTCTCGGATGTTTCGGCTAGGGTAATGCCTCCAGCTATCACTCCCGCCGCGATCGCGCCGTTTACAGCCGCCTGAATGTCCGAAAGGATCGTTGTTGGGTACGTGATGGCGGCAATGAGTTGGAGCGTACTCGTTCTATGGTAGACAACCGGTACATTGGTACACATCGTTTTTTGGAAAAGTGTGACGCACTTTAGCTCCATCACCGTTTCGACCTCTGGCCATCCCTCAATTTGAAGCAGAACAAAGTCCTGAGTGGTACAGGTTGGATCAGTAGTGTCTGGAATGTTAACGCCGGTTTGGGCTGCCACGTTTGGCGGAGGCCTTGGAGTTGGTTTCGCAACAATGGCGCCGATCTTGATTGGCGCCGGTAGAGGCCTTCCAGCCTTGGCCCTGATGTTCATTGCGGTCTTCCTCATGTGAAACGGAGAGTATTCAGAAGTGCAAGAAAGGCACGCTAAATAATTTACTCCAGGTTGAACACCTTGCCAATAGCAATCTCGCTCCCTCGGGCTCTCTCAATTTTCTACAATGACACCACCAGGCTCTGACACGACGGGACCTTAACTGTGGAAAGGAAAAAAGGGCCGCCCCTCGCGGAGCGGCCCTCGGCCTCAGGCGGTTGCGATTTCAGGAACCGTCTCGGCCGACTCGACCTCGGCCTTCGGCTTGCGGATGACGATCTGCGCGCCGTTGAGCGGCAGGTAGTCGAGCTTCAGGAAGAAGCCCTCGCCGTCGCTGTGCGGCCACGCGGCTCCGATCGCCCGCCAGAACTTCTGCTTGCCATCCTTGGTCACGGCGTAAACGCGGTGGCTCGGGAGGCTGGGTGTCTTGTTGCTCATGATGTGTCCTTTCGTCGTTAGGGAAGCAGCACGATTGCGGCTTCGTGGGGCTGCCATGCCCGCGCGGAGAAGCGGCGCGTTCAAAGGCTGACCCCTGAGCAAAGCGAAGGGGCACCGCGCGGCGGCGCGGAGCTGCACAAGCCCCGAAGGGGCGCGGAAGCGAGCGGCCTTGAACGCGGCGTGCGCGCGGGCAAAAGCCCCGGCGAAAACGAAGCCGCGGTGCTGTCCCGACAATCGAAAAGGACGCAAGATAATGAGCGCCCGGGCGACCTGGGCTGCTGGAAAACGCCGAACCAAGAGCAAGCAATGGCGCGGGGGATCGGGAGAAACGAACGGGGGCAGAGCGGCTTCGGCCGGCGAGGCACGCCGTGACGGTCAGCGCTTAAGGATCGTGGCCCGCCCGCCAGGGTGCGAAAGGTCGGCTCCTAAGTAACGGCTGGCTGCGGCGGCCCATCCGACCTGCGCGGCGCGCCAGGCCCAAGCTCCTCCATTCGGCAGCTCCGAGATCGGCTCTAAAGGCAGCCGCAGGAGCGGCAGCATAGCGCCTGTCACTCCTTTTGCGAGTGACAGGGAAAGCGGGACCGACTGCCTCCGGCGAGGGGCAATATTTCGCGCGAGGGAGTCACCGAATGGGCCTAGACCCGGAATCCCGCTCGCGGGCTCTTCGGGGCTCAGTGCTCGCAGCGCATAGCGCCCGGTCCGGCGCAGCCAGACGCGCACTTAACCCGGCAAACCTTCCCGTTTTGCTTGCCGGGATAATCGGTATATTTCTTAGCAATCGGACAGGCGCAATTCACGATGGACATGCAAAGCCCCGAAGCCGCCTGGGATTACCTGGTCGGTCAGCTTTTTCATCACCGGAGCACGGCGTTCAATGAAGTTCGGGCCGCTGTGAAGGCGGCGACTGTGCCGATGCCCATGGAAGTCGTCGAGAGGATCGCGCGTCTAAACCCAAAAGACGCGTATGAGGTTCTGCGGGAACATCCTGGCTATGGTCTATGGGAACGTAATAAGTCCTATCAGGCGAGTTTTCGGCTATTTGAGCGAGCCGTATTCGACTTCCTCAAAGCAATTCGAGATTTCAACGAGGTCTGCAACGATGGAACGCTGTTCAGCTTTCCACGCCGGAATGAATTGGAAGGAATGGAGCAATCAATTCAGAAGGAATTATTCGCAGCCACAAATGCGGCCCATTCGCTCGTCGATCATTGCCGTCGCGTTCAGAAAACAGCCCATGTACCTGATTACGACCAGCACGTCGCACAGTTCTTCGGGACGGATGGCCTCAAGGAATTCGTCATCGCGCTTCGCACTTTACTGCATCACATCCATGCCGTGCAGGGAGGTTACCTGTGGCAGCAACCTATCGGCGGCGGGGAGGGTAATACAAGCTTTGTCGTGGAGAAGTCGGATCTGATGCGGGCAATAGATGCAGCGAAAGACGGTTTCTCCACCGGGCAACTGGACAAGATAACTGGCTTTATTGCGGCGTCTCACGACAGCATCGATCTCGGTATCCTCTTCGAGGCTTACCGCAGCCGCGCTGCCGCGTTTCATGGCTGGTTCGCCGGCGCGCTGAAAAAGCATGCATTTTCAAGCGTCCGCGACTACGACCGCTGTCTTCTAGAAAACAGGCGCTTTGCGACGCGCACATGGTGGAACTCTCTATTGGGAAATTGGCTAGCGTGGAAAAAGCTACCCGATCCGTATAATCATCTCGCAACCTTCCTGAGCCCGGCGCAAATTGCTGAGGTTCTTCAAATGCCGAAGGGCTCGCCTGAGCAGGTAGACAAGATCATTTCGTTCATCGACGTTGACGAGGCCTGCACCGATCACATCAGGGAGCAGGCCTATGAATTATTCAGACGAGCAGGTGATTGAGTGTCCAGTTCTGATTACGCCTGTCAGTTGGCGCTACCGACACAGGTGAATGGGGAGGAATGTGACTGAATCCGGGGTTTGTTTCGGCTGAAATTCTACTGTTCCAAACCGGATGGTTCCGCCTTCGCCAGGTATGAGCTGGATGCAGAATTTCTTTAGGGCCAGGCCATCATGCCCAAGCCAAACGAGAACCTGCTCGGCCCCTTCTTTGACGCGGACGTTTAGCTCACCCACAGCGTCGCGCCCCGTAAAATACTGCCCGATCGAGCCCGCCACGATATCGGCAGGGCTTAGCAGGTCAAGGAAGTCTGTGCTGCGTTCGCTGAACGGGAGAGCGCCTCCGATGAGGCCAAACTGGCGTGTAGAGTAGAGGCTAAGGACGTTTTGAAACAACTGGAGAAGACGCACATGCGCTTGCGCGTCGGCGCAAATGGCGTCGTGATCCGACATCCAGAAAATCTTCTGGCCGTCGTGCCCGAGTAGCGCCGTCAAAAACGCAGCCGTGTGCACAACGCGGAGCGCCTTTTCGGCGACCTGCGGCTTGAGCTTGCCGAAGCCTTGCGTCTCCAGGCGCTCACTTAGCGCGGTGCCGGTTGACCTGTCCTGCGGGCCAAACAGGGACACAATTCGCTTGTCCACAATGACGGTGAATAGAAGCCCCGGCACATACCCGTTGAGTAGGCTCAGATAAGCCGGAAGCGCTTTCCGGACGACCGCCATGCGAAAGTCCTTGAATTCGATCTCTTTGTTGCCAAGGTAGAAATTCGCGCGAAGTTTTTTCATTTCGCGCCGAAAGGTGTCCAGGGAACCATAAGCCGTGATCAAGAACGAATATGTGAGATGGCTTCCCGCGCCCTCACCGCTGTAATCTGAGAAGATGCCGATCGACCGGTTCGCCAGCGCGCTGAGGTCAGGCAACAGTAGAAGGCCGCACGCGTCGCGCTTCTTAAGCTCGGTTTCAATAGCTACGACAAGCGGCGAGTATTGGCCCTCATGCTCAGGCCTGAGCACGCTGAGGTTTGGCTCATGGAGAATGAGCTGGCGCGCCCTGGCGATCAGTTCAGGATCAAACGAAAAGTTCATAGC
>JASHSD010000981.1 GCA_030036985.1 Bryobacteraceae bacterium | reverse complement strand
AGAGGCGTTTTTGCGACTATGGCCAAAACTATGGCCACCCCGATCCTCGTGCGCTCGCTCCATTGCGGCGAGTACGGTCTGTTCCTGCGGATGGACATACCGTCTGGTCGTGGAAAAATCGCTGTGGCCGGCGAGATACGCCAAGGTGTAGGGGTCCATGTGGGCCGCCCAGCGGGTCAGGCATGTGTGGCGCAGCGTATAAATCGTGAACGGTTCGATTTTGGCAAGCGCGAGCGCCTTGCGATGCTGCTTTTTGAGGCTGGACTTTTCAATGTGCCCACTCCGCGTTGGAGCTGGAAACACCCACTCGGCTGCGTCGGCAGGCCTTCTCATCGACAGCAGCGCCCCGGCCCTGCGCGTCAGCGGAATTCGCCTTCGCGCATTTTCGGTTTTGCCGAAGGGGATGTAAAGCACATCATCGCGGACGTGCTCCCAGCGGAGCCGGAAGCACTCTTCCGGTCGAAGGCCGCAATCGAGAAGCACGGTCGTCACATCCCTCAAGAGGAACGGGTCGTCGGGTTCTTGAGGGATTTGCCCACGCAGCGCTTTCGCTCCTCTGAGCGCTCGGTTGTATGCCGCAGTAATTTCATCCCCGATCGCGATAGCTGCCTTGTAATATCGCGATTCTTCGTCGCCTGTCAGAACCCGGTCCCGTTGGTTTTCGCCGGGCAGCATCTGAACGCGGAGCGGGGCTTTCTCCAGCACACCCCACTCAAGTGCCAGCCGGAGCATCCGACGCAGGACCTCCAACTCGCGATTGATACTGCTCACTTTTAGTTCCGCTTTGCGGCGCTCCGCGATGAATGCGGTGACCGCGCTCGCACTGATCGAGTCCAGAGATGCGGAAGCGATAGGGCTGAATGTGGCGAGGCGCTTCAGACCATTCCGGTAGTATTCGAGAGTCTTGGGCTTGTTCAGAAAACGGGACTCGACAAAAGGAAGGAACTGGGAGTTGGCGAACTCGTCGAATGTCGGTATCGGCTTCTTCTCCCGGATTCCCACTTCGCCCTTGGCAAGGCGCGCTTTGTGCGCGGCTTCCATTTGTTCAGCCACGCGTTTGACGGGTTGGCGAGTCGATTCCCTGATTCGCTTTCCGTTCCAGACAAATTTGTACCACCAGTTCCTTGAGCCGTGTTGTTTGTAAACTGCCATTGCTTTCACGGGCGAGAGTGGCGACTTCAGCCGGCCGCTGAATGACGAAGCTGAACAACTTCATTATCCCGGCTGACATTTTCGGCGTCGCTGTTCCCCCACGCCGGCAACGATGCCAGCCAATTTTCCAGATCTTCAGGGCGATACCTGACCAACGCTCCCATTTTCACGAATGTCGGGCCTCGCCTTTCGAGCCTCCACCTCCGAACCGAGGCCAAGCTGACCTGGAGCCTCTCTGCGACATCCGATTCAGTAAGTAAGTTCGGCATATTGACCTCATTTGTTGTTCACGAAAGTACCGTTCCGGGGGGAGGCTCCGGCTCTCTCAAACGCACACGACTTCGCAGACGCAGGCCTGCGCCAGCGGTCCTGAAAGCGTCGCTCTGCGGAGTCGAGTCGGTCCAATGCATCGGCGAGTTGCTCCAGGACTTCGGCGCCCTGCTCCGATTTCTGCCCGATCTCCGTAATTCGGATCGCAAACCGGATTCGATCCATAGCGACTCGAACCTGATATGCCATCTCAAAGTCGGCGACCGACGGACGGCTTTGCGCGTTGGCCTCAATCATTTCGAACGTGTTCTTCATTGCTTCGGATGCCATCGTTCCCCCAGATCAGTTCCTCTGCTGAAAACTTCGATCACGGAGCATTCGTTCGGGCAGCGGTGTAGCCGGGCCAATCGGTTCATATGGCGCCTCGAACAGAATGTCGCGGTTAACGCGCACGGTAAATTTGTTGCCGACGGGAACCTTGATCGTGGGCTGCACATTCAAGTTCCGGCGCGTGATTTGCGAACCCGTTTGGCTCAGGCTTTGAGCGACTGCGCTCGATGCCGCCTCGGTGGGCGTTGGATATGCCAGAACGCTTTGGTTCTGCCGCTGAGAGACCGCGAATGCAGCTGAGAACAGGCTCGTCAGTGCTGAAAATCCGACGATCCGCGCGTAGTGCCGGTCCACCTTGTCGCGCAAACCCGAGTTGCCGTGAGCATCCAGCCCCGCCATGCCGTCCAGGTCGATCGAGGAGGCGTCCGGGAAAATGATCCTCGACCAGGCAACCTGAACGCCGTCCTGCCCGTAAGCAACTCTCGAATCGTATCTGCCCACCAGGCGCGATCCCTGAGGAATCAGAAGATACTGGCCCGTTGCGGTGTCATACACTCCGGCTGTGACCAGTGCCTTCAGGTCGCCGGGGAGATCGGAATTAAGGCTCTGTTCGAGAACCGCGGGAATCTCCCAACCCGCTCTGATCTCGAAGCGGGAGCGCGGCGCTTCGCGGGTCGAACTGAGGTAATCGCCTGACGAACGGTTTTGAGAACCCGCCCAGAACGATTCCTTTCTGGTTTGCATGTTCTGCTCGTCGTATTCGCTTTCCGATTGCGGCGCCATCGTCGTTACACTCGGAGCCCGCTCAGGCGTGCGGTTGGCAAACGTGGCGATCTGGGCAAGTCCGTTCAAACTGCCTTGCGCGTCCGGATTCGTTTGCATGCTGGAAGCGGCGGCAGAATTTCCTATGCTGGTCGGAGCAATCCTTGCTTCCTGCTCGCGTGCGTATGCCGCGGCTATCGTCCGTTCTTGTTCAGAAGGCTCGCGCCTGACGGGCACAATTTCCTTCGGCAACATCGGAATTGGGGGCGGAGCCTGTCGAACGACAACGCGTTCCTGAGGCAGTCCGTCGCATGGCTGACCTGTCTGCGGGTTGAATCGATAGGGCAATCCCGTTTGCGGGTTGGCGCCGCACAATGAATTGTCTTTTCCGGCCGGTTGCGTGCTGGGCGGATGTAGTTCTGGCGTTTCGGTTCTTGCGGTCAATGGCGCTATCCCTTCCGGAATGCTTTTCGTGACTTCGCTCGCCGCCTGAGTTGCCGGAACCGGATTTTTCGGAACCCCTGCTTCCCGCGCCGCGGCCTGAGCTTTCGCGGTCTTTCTGTATCCGCCATACGCATATGCCAGCAACAGACCGATCGCGGTGAGGATTACAGCCATACCGGCACGTTTGCTGATCCGCACCACGCGTCTCGGCTGCGGGTGAAGATCGAGTCCATCGGGGGATTCGATCCTGCCTGCGTGCTCGGTCGCGTTCTCTTTCACCTCGACTGGCTCTTTATCCTTTGGGTTCGCCACGAGTAATCTCCACTTTCTGCGCTTTCTTACCAGATCCGAGAATCAGATTGGCGCGTTCGAAGAGCCGGTCGACGATGTAGATCTGATCGCGGACACGGTAGTTCGTCATCTCGCCCTTGCCGTCTGCACCGAGCACCACCAGAACCGGCGCTTCACGATGCTGGATATCGGCGGGCATCTGTATGTATGTCTTTGCTCCATCATCGAAGACTCGCACTGGCCGAAGGTGCTCATCGCCGCCCTTGATTGAGTACGAGAAGTTCATCTTCTCGACTGCTACAACTGCCGGTATCACGGCCGCGGCATCGCGCTTTTCCTGCCGCGCCGCGGCAGTTTGCTCGGCGATTTGGGCCCGCCATTTTCGATTGTCTTCGTCGGGATAGGCGAACGCGACTCTGGCGACGTACTCTTCCGGCTTTGATATCAGGCGCAGGTAGTACGCCCGCCGGTCTGTTGTGATCAGAAGGTTGGTGTCGAGCCCCGGACTTTGCGGTTTGAGAACGATTACTGCCGTCGCCTGATCGCCGGCGCCGTAAAGAGCCGGCGAAATGTTCCACCGAACTGAGTCCCCGATCTGCGGCTCACCGACGATTTTTTCGCCCGCCTGCAACTCGATCATGCAGACCCGCAAGGGTGCGCAGACGACGGTTGGCAGGCCCGCTCCGAACGAGTACAGGACGCGGCCGTCCGCCCCGGCCGCCGGCGCGTTCGGTTCGCCCCGCCATGCTTCACTGACTCGAACTGCCTCCTGTGCCGTGGCGTTCAGGGGAACATCCAGACGGGGGCGGTAATCTTTCGGAACAGCAGCCGGATCGACGGGTGGTTGTCTTTTCAGCTCAATTGCAACTGGCCCCTCGGCAGGCGGTTGTATGTCCTGCGCGGACAACAAACGGACTATGCCGAAGGCGACGAATAGTGTTCGCATTTTCATTTCTCCTCAATAACTTTTGACCAACTTGCATCGGTGACATACAGGCCCACAGGATTCACGCGCGCCAAACGCTCATCTGTGGGCGGATTGATGACGATTGAGAACGAACCTTTCCAGTGGTCCGTTGCTTTCACCGTGCCGTAGAGGTCTCGCGTGGTTTCGATCCACTCCACTTCCAACGTACGGTCGCTCGTGGGGAGCACTGAGGTCACGTCCACAGACACGGTCTCGGTTTGCGCCCGACTGGCCGGCGGCGCAGACCGATAAAAATCACTGATAAACGTCTGCGCCGCGGAGCCGCTCGCGATTTGAGCGTAGACCCGATCGATCGCTTTACGCTGGGCAACCCCGTCCGTTGTTACGAGCCGAAGATTCTCAACCCACGTGAAAATGCTCGCGCGGCGCAGACGGTCATCACTGCCCGAGGATTGCTCGGCAATCCCGGAGGCGACGGGCCGACCGAGGCTGTCGATCAGAACGACGAACGGAACCACCCGGGAACGAACAGACATCCAGATCAGCCCTGATGTCGCGATCAGCGCGATCATTCCCGAAAGCGCTGCGAACGCGCGCCAGTTCTTTGCGCGCGTGATCTGGTCTCCGTACCGTTCATCCCACTCGCGACGGGCGGCCAGGTAAGGGTTGTACTCGCCTCGGGCAGCGGCAGTGTCAGACTCTTTACGTCGAATTGCGCGGATCATAGTCGTTGAGCGTTCCTATTCGTGGTGATCAATGGGCATTCTGGGGGGCGTGGCGTGCGGCGCAGCATCCGATGGAAGAGCGGGCAGCCACTTACGGATTTTCGGGATTCCGGGACGGGACATTCCATTTCCGGCAGCATTCGAATCGTTGCTCGAACCCGCAGAGGAACCTGCCTGGCTTATTGGCGCTGCTGCCGGTCCGCCGGCGGGCTTATCTGTCGTATCGGCTGACCGAAAGCCGCGCGCCGGCGTCTCGCGTTCAAACCCTGAGCCTGCCAGCGGTTCGCCCCCGAAGTCCGACAAAGAACCCGCACGGGGCCCGTTCGAGGGAGGATCAGGCTGGCGGCGCGCATTGGACGCAGCGGCGCCACCGGCGGCGGGAGGGTTAACTGAAGCGCCGGCCGCTCCGGAATTTATGGCCGAAAAAGAGCCGGCGATTCCGGTTGTTCCTGAGCTTCCCGCCCCAGCTGTAGATGCCATTCGCCCCAGAGCCGCGCCTCCGGCAATAGCTCCTATCCCGGCTGCCGCTGCATTGGCGACAGCCACACCCGCGCTGCCGACCATCACACCGGTGGAGACCAGATCGCCTCCCGTCAGGGCAGGAGCTCCACCGAGAACAGCAGCAAAGAGTTTCGGTATCTGCCAGCACAGCATCATGAAGATCAAAGCCGCACCCATTACGTCAAAGGCGGTCATACTGGGATGAGGTGCATTACCGATACCCTGAGCTTCGGCAAGCCAGCCGTTCCCAAGGCCGAGACCTGCAGAGATCAGGCAATAAAGAAGGATGATCTTGATGCCGATTGAAACGGCCAGTCCGATATACCGTTCCAGGTAAGGGACCGTCCAGCGGCTTCCGCCGAATCCGAGGAAGATGAAGCCGACCGAAACGACGAGGTAGCTTTCAACGATCGTGACCACAAAATTGATGGTGATGATGATGTATGCGACGACCAACAACAGCGCTGCCAGCGCCATGGACAGAGAGGTACCGGGATTGGTCAGAAATCCGGCGCCGCTTGCGCCGTCGAGGAGCGCTGACGCGATCGTCAATCCCTGAGAGAAAATGTCCCCCGGTGAAAGCGTGGTGGCGAAACCCGCAGCCCCGGCGCCGATCTGGTTGAAGCTATCGATGATCGCGGGAATCCAAATCCGACCGTTCAGGAGGATCATGTAGAAAGCGCCGATCCACATGATTTTTCGGACCAGTGCCGCGGTCCAACTCTGCAGGTCCGATTTTTCGAGCAGCATAACGGCAGCGCTCCAGGCGAATTCGATTACCGCCAACAGACCGAACAACGCGTTCGCATATACCCAGATGTTTGTGGTCCAGAGTACGCGGGCGGCCCTATACTGCGCGAGGATGTCAGTCGGTACAGTCGTGTTGAAATTCTGAGCTCTCGCGGGTACAGCAAGGGCAACCAGAGCTGCGGCGACTATAATGGCGACGCCCGGACGAATTTGCACGCGATGCTTCATATGGGTACTGGTCGCGATTGGCGCTCAGTGAAGACCGGGCTGGAACAGCCTGCCGTCACCTTGTGCCGGCGCGCTCGAATAGAACCACACAGCGCCAGCCTCGTTCGCCGCTTGCCGCTGAATTACGTATCCCTGATAGGCGGCTCTGCTGGTCATGTCCTCCAGCTGCAGCTCCCGCAGTTTTTGTAATTGCGCCACCTGCTCGGCTGCGAGTTGGCCACTCGCATTGATCGCATCATTGCGATTCAAAAGGTTCGAGGCGGTCAGAGCTCGAATCACCGAAAGCACGCCCTGTTCCGTCTGGAGCATTTTCCCCTGTACGCCGGCGCCGCGGAGTATTCCCTGCGTGGTTGCAAGACTTGTTTGCGCCCACTGGGCGTACTGGCTTGCGTAGGTGCCTGCCGCCGGCGGCAATCCCGCAGCGGGCCCGAGCGTCTGGTATCCGGGATAGATTTGCCCAAAAAGGACATCCTGGTTGCCTAACGAATAGGCGAGGGCCTGCCCACCCTGAACGACATTGGCGAGCTGCGTCAGGTCAGCGGAAATGTCGGTGAGCGTGGCACGGCCGCCGTGCGCCGTGTTCTGCAGTGCGTCGGCAAGTTGCTGCGCCTGAATCGCCCACTGCAGCAATTGCTTCGCATACGCGAGATCCTGCGTCACCTTCATCGATCCTTGAGTCAGCGAAGTCGAGCAGTTCGTACAGAAGACCGCGCCCCCGAATTGCGCGTTTGCTTCCCCGGTGAAGACAAGGCACGCCGCGACGATGACCAAGCCGAATACTGATTTCGATGACATTTGCTTCTCCCTTTCCTATGCAGCCCTTTGCAGTTCGTTGAAGTACTCTGCCCAATTCGATAGCCCTTTGAGCGCCAGCCAATGCGAACGCCACGAATCCGGGAAGCGCTCCATCACGGATTTGACGATCTGCCGTTCCTCCGCACCGTTCACGCCGACCCACGCCAGTGCGACCTTGCCGACGCCGAAGTCAACCAGCCGCCGGCCGAGTTTGCTGACGACGTAATAATGCTGCTTCGGAACGCTGACCTGAAGAATTTCGAGTTCGCGCTCGTTCAATCCAACCCTTTCGTAAAACGCACGCGAATTGGAACTCCTGGACTCGGCGTTCGGCAGCAGGATTTTGGTCGCGCAGTTTTCCAGCACGACATCGGCGATCTCGGAATTCGCGATGTCACTGATTTGCTGAGTGGCCATAACGACCGCGGCGTTCTTCCGACGCATCGTCTTCAACCAGTCCCGCAAGCGCCGCCGAAAAACCTCGTGTTGCAGATATGACCAAGCCTCATCGAGCAGAATCAGCGTCGGCGAACCGTCAAGCCGCTGCTCGATCCGGCGAAAAAGATAAAGCAAGACAGGGATCACGGCCTTGTCGTCCAATTGCAGGAGGTTCTCTGTCTCGAAGCTGATGAACCCGCCCCCGCCGAGAGCGTCGGATTCCGCGTCCAGCAGGGAGCCGAGCGGGCCCATGACCGTGAAGTGTTGGAGGGCTTCCCGGATCTCCGTATCCTGAACGTTCGCCGACAACTCCGTCAGCGTCCGAGTCGGTGAAAGCTGCAATCGAGACAGGGCGTCGGCAACCGTGTTGCGGTGCTTCGGCGCGAATTTGAGGCCGTTCAACTCGCAAAGAACCTCGATCCATCCGATCGCCCACTGAAGGTCGTGGTCGGAATCGATGTCTTTGAGTGGGCAAAACGCGAAGTCCGCGTTTGGTCCCGCGAGATCGTAGAAATCACCGCCGGCTGCGGCTGTAAGCATCCAGATGGAATAGCCGCGATCAAATGCGAATACCTGAGCATTGGGATAACGAAACCACTGAGCGGCGATGAGTCCGAGCGCGGTTGACTTTCCCGCGCCCGACGGGCCGACGATCAGAGTGTGACCGAGATCGGAAACGTGAAGGTTAAATCGAAAGGGCGTCGCGCCGGTGGTCGCCGCGTACGCCAGGGGCGCGCTTTGCTTCGGCATCAGCGCCGACGGATTCTCACGGAGGCCGGCCCACACGGATGTGATCGGCAGCATGTCCGCCAGATTCAGTGAGTGCAGAATGACGCGGCGAACATTGCAATAGCCGTCACCCGGAAGCGACCCGCGCCATGCTTCGACCGCGTTCACGGTCTCGACGCGACATGAGAAGCCCAGATTCTGAATGGTCTTCATCACGGATCGCGTGCTCTCATACAGTCGCTCCGGATTCTCATCGAGGCAGACCACATTGGCCGAGTACTGTGCGAACTGAACGTCACCTGCCGCAGCGATTCCCATCGCCTCCTCTGCGTCGATCGCCATCTGCTGGGCGTAGATATTCACTGCGCCGCTCTGGGTTTTCAGAACCTGATCCTTCCAGCCGCGGATTCGCGACCGCCACTTTTTCCGGTGCATATCGAGGAGACTCCGGGCCTCCTCGGGATCGATCAGAATCGCCCGGGTGTTCCAGCGATATTCGATGGGCAATGAATCGAGGTGTCTCAAAATGCCGGGAGAGCTCATTTTGGGGAACCCGTCAATGGCGATGACCCGGATGTTTTTCCGACCGATCCGCGGCTCAATGCCGCCGGCGAAGTCATCGCACGCGAGAAGTTCGTTCAGATAACAGGGAATCTCCGGAAGCGCGAACGGGTGATCGAGCCCGTTGATGCACCTCCGTAGATACCGAAGCAAACGGTCGTGAGCGCCGACCGACTCTTCAACTTCGATCCGCGTCAGCCGCTCGCTGCGAAATAGCTGGGCGAACACGTTTTCGAACGCATCGACGCGAGCACGAAAGTACTCCAAGGTCTGGTTTGCCGTCCGCCTGCTGTCGCCGGATGCGCCTTCGAACATCCATCCCCTGATGCGCTGTTCGGTCTCCGCTGGCGGTACGTACGTCAGCGTCAGGAAATATTCGGACTCGAAATGAGCGCCCTCCTGCGTGAACTGCTGTCTGCGCTCGTCGTCAATTATCCGGGTAACAGAATCCGGGAACGCGCCTTGGTCCGGGTATCCGGGCGCCTCCGAGCGGATCGCGTCACACTGAATCATCCAGCCGCTCCCGAGACGGAGCACCGAGTTCAGTCGTGCGCTCAAAGCATCCATCTCGGCCGCAGCGGCGGACATCATGTCCGGACCGCGATACGTCCACCCCGTCAGCAACGAGCCGTCCTGCTGAAGAAGGATGCCGTCATCGATCAGAGCAAACGGCAGGAGCAGGTCGGCAAGCCCGCGTGGTTTCCGTCTGTGCTCGTTAGCCTGCATGAACGTCTGAAAGTCCTTTCTGTAAAGTTCAAGGTTGTGTGCGCGAGCCTCGCGACCCGCGCACCGGTTTCGCCTTACCGCCACTGCGCTCTTGTTTCCAGGCACTTCGAATAGACGCCGCTCTTTGCGGGGTAGAACGCGTGGTAGCGGATGTGCCTCACGTAAACCTGCCGAAGGAGCGGGTCGGCCTTGCCCATCCTTTGCAGCACCGCAACCGCGGCCAGCCAGAATGCGACCGCCGCACCGAATCCCCACCAGGTTCCCAGACTGAAAGCCAGACTGACCGCAATCAGAATCGAGACGAGAACCAGTTCTCGATCACCGCCGAGAATCTGGTTCGGTCGGTTCGCCGATTGATGAATCGCTATCTCGCGTGGGAGGTCGGCAGCAGCCATGCTCACACCACCGCCGCGTTGACACCGAAGGCGCTGGCGAGAAGTGGGGCCGCAAAAACGAGCACCGACACGACGAGCCCAATCATGCAAGCCCGCCGGCCAAACTCGGTCAGTTCACCGCCCCACAGCATGGCGCCGCCCGCGATCGCGATGCCGATCAGACCGATGGCGTACGCGACGGGTCCCGTTAATGATGTGGCGATGGCGGTCATCGGAGCCTCCCAAGGGAGGCCACCGCCCGCGGCCGCGTGGGCGCGCGCGCCGAACGCGAGCGCGAATGTGAATAAGGTGAGGAGTCTGGAACCCAGCCCCGCCGTTGTTCTTCGAATCGTTTTCATCTGTCCTGCCTTTCGAAATGAATTGCTGTCTATACCTGCTCGACCTGATACCGGCCGTCGCGATATCCATTGACGAGCAATACTTCTCTGACCTTTCGGCCCGATTCCGTCTCGTGGTCTTCATCGATGAAGATCACCAGATCGACCGCTTCGGCGATCAGATTCTGCTGCGACGCGCTCGTAGCTTCGGCAACTAGGCTTTCGAGGCGCAGCAGACCGCTGATCGCGTCATTGGCGTGAATGGTGGCGGCCCCTCCGGGATGGCCGGTGTTCCACGCCTTGAGTAAGGTATGTGCTTCAGCGCCTCTGACTTCACCGACCACGATTCGGGTCGGTTTCAGCCGCATGGAGGCGCGAAGGCAGTCGAGCATCGTGACGTTCCCGGCTGCCCGCAAATCGAGGTAGTTCGCGGCCGAACACTGAAGCTCCGTCGTGTCTTCAATGGAGATCACGCGGTCGTTCGGCGTCAAACGCGCCAAAGCATCGAGGATGGCGTTCACGAGCGTGGTCTTCCCGCTGCCGGTGGAACCGACAACCAGAAGGTTCTTTCTCGCGCGCACCGCGGCGCGGATGATATCTCCGTGCCCGAGCCCGGTAAATGAAGTGGCGAAATCGTCGTCCCGGCGGCTTCGGTTCGCGGCGTCGCCCTTGATCGTGAGAATCTGCCGCGCTTCGTAGTCCTCCAGAGTAAAAACCCGCCTCGGTCTCAGGCGAATGGCGAAAACCGGCCTGCGGACCACGGGAGGAACAATCGCTTCGAAACGGCTGCCGTCGATCGGCAATTCCGTTTCGAGAATTGGGCGTTCATGGTTGAGGACTGTGCCGCGCCAGGCGGCCACCGTCCCGAGAGCGCTCGCCGCTGCCGCCGGAGGCATTTCTCCGACGTGTATGAATCCTTCGCCCATCCGCTTTACCCAGAGCGTTGAGTCCGGGTTCAGCAGAATGTCTTCGGTGCGGTCATCGGCGAGGAATTTGAGAACAATATCACCGAGTTCCCGGCGCAGTTTTACTTCTAATCGTTGGCTGTGTTCATCCGTAATTACTCCCGTATTACAACTTTTCGTTTTGTTTATTTCCTGTGCTAACATTTCCGCCAGAGGGCCGGAACTCTGCCAATTCGCACCCTCTGAAGGAGGGGGCGTACCGCTGCCCTTTCCGAACGCGAAGCGCGAGAAATTTCGCGAGCGAATAGAAGTATGAAGTTGGAAATCATTAAGGCAGAGGGTCCATGCAATACGTAACAATTCCGTTCGGCTTTGAAGATTTGTCTCCTCAACAGCAGGGGGAGACAGTGCCGATTTGTATCCAGCGAAGCGATCGGCACGGCAACGACATCGAATGGGGCTGGTTCGAGGCGGTTTCAGAGGTTCAGGAGAAGTTGAGGGGCCTTGCGCGAACCTGGCTGGAAGACGTTTGGCGGGTTTCCGAGCTGGCCGAGGCGTCCGTGCATACACTTTGGTATCGCCACGGCGCGGATCTCGGACGGAGCCCGGCGGGCCGGGTATTGGTGCAGGCCCGCTGGCACGCCAAAGACCTCCGGGCGGGAAGCTGGCAGCGTCGGCGTGGCGTGGTGATCGGGCTGGAGGGGCTCGATGAATTGGTTCGCTCGCGGGTGCTGACCGATCCCACGGAGTACGAAGGGCAGTACCAGAAAGATCTTTATTTCAAGGATTTGGCTGAGCATTTAAACGACGCAGGCCAGATCGAAGTCAGTCGGATGCTCGCCCTCGTTCGCGACGGTCGCACGTGGGCGGAGGTTGGGGAGGAACTGGCGAAAGATCCCGACGCGCTGCGCATGAAATTCCGTCGGTGGATGGGCCGTCTTCTGCCGGGGACACTGAAATCATCGGCGCGGAATCCGGTGTAGCCGTGAACAATCCGCTCTCGCTATGGCGGGAGTTCCGCTGCCATAATGTGTGGAGTCAATGGCCGAGACTCCAGAGCAAAAGTACAATCGCATCGCCGCGGCCGTTCAACAGACGATTCTGAACAACTTCCCGAATCCCAATCGGGTGGGGTGCCCAGGAGATGCTCGGGTTCGGGAGGTTGCCGCGCGGACGGCGATCGTCGAGGATGACGATTGGCAGCATATTACGCACTGCTCGGAGTGCTATCGGGAGTTCCTTGCTGCGAAGGAAGAACTCCGGAGATCAAGTCGGCGAGCAAGGACGTTGGGGCTGATCGGCGGGACGGCTTTAGTCATTATCGCGGCCACGTTCGCCGGATACAAGTATATCGGCGAAACGGGGCTTGGTCGCGAAAATGTCGCCGCCACGTACGTTCCGGCCACCCTGAACCTCCATGACTTTTCCGAAGTTCGTGGCAGCGAAAAGCCGACCCAACGCCAAATTCCTACCTTGCCCCGTCGTGCCCTCGATCTGACGGTCATTCTCCCGTTTGCCAGCGAAGCAGGCCATTATCAATTTCAAATGACAGACGGCGCAGGCCGCATTATTAGCCGAGGTGGAGCGACGGCAGTCATTCGGAACGGAGATACTGTGTTTACGACTCGGCTTAATCTCAGCGAAGCGACTGCGGGAGGTTACCGATTCGGCTGGCGTCGGGAACCG
This sequence comes from Bryobacteraceae bacterium, assembly GCA_030036985.1. Classification (GTDB taxonomy): domain Bacteria; phylum Acidobacteriota; class Terriglobia; order Bryobacterales; family Bryobacteraceae; genus BOG-234. The sequence continues at coordinate 455 of JASHSD010000981.1, read as the reverse complement.
TTCGACTGGGTGTCAACGCCCGTGAGAATCATACATCCGTGAGCGCAGCGCCTGCCGTGAACGCTTTTCTCGTTCCGCGGTGCGCATTTCCCGGACTTTCATCAAAAAAGAAGATCGTTACCGCCATTGCCGCCACGTATCCGATTGCCGAGCCTAAACCGCCGAGCACGCAGACCAACCCTAATCGAGACATTATAGAAGTGACTTGATCCCATAACGTGATGTGGGCTGGGAAGTCGGGCAAATACAACTCCGACGGCCACCTCGGATTAACTATTACGCGTATGCGATTCTCCTTCGGCAAGGTTCTTAGCCTCTCGATGTCGACGGTGGATTTATCCAATCTTTCCTCACTCATTGCATGGCCGGGAAGCGCAAAAGTCACTGTGTCTTGTTCAACTGTAACCTTACTTGAAACCATCCCAGTAAATCCGAAATAACCTTCCTTTATAACA
>JASHSD010000086.1 GCA_030036985.1 Bryobacteraceae bacterium | reverse complement strand
ATGCGGCCGCATCTCAACGGCGCGCTGCTGCCCGGCCTTCGCGAATTTCTCACGCGCCATCGCGATCTCGCTCTCGCTGTCGCCACCAATGCGGAACCGGCTAACGTGGATTTCGTTCTTGGCGAAACGGGGCTGCGGCCATTGTTCCGCGTTGTCGTAAACGGCCATGAGGTATCGAACCCGAAGCCTCATCCTGAAATCTACCTGCGCATCGCCGACGCGCTCGGCGTTCGGCCCGATGCCTGTATTGTCTTCGAGGATTCCCATACCGGAGTCGAAGCCGCAATCGCCGCCGGCATGCGCGTGGTCGGAATCACCACCACGCACGACGATCTGGCGGGAGTTTCCCTGGCCATCCGCGATTTTAAGGACCCGGCTCTCGAAATATGGCTAAACGGCCTGCTGTCAACTGTGTTACACTAGCATCGATATAAAACGAGAAAAAGAGAAGACAAAGAGAAGAAGGAGTAGCAACCTTTAGATGGCATTGGTGGCAGAAGAAAAACGGCGGATCGTGGTCCGGAACCAGACGCACAAGTCGGACACCGGATCGCCGGAAGTGCAGATCGCACTGTTGACGGATCGTATCGCTCAACTCACTCAGCACTTCAAAACACATCAAAAGGACCACTCTTCGCGCCGGGGGCTGTTGAGCCTCGTAGCCCGGCGCCGGCGGTTGTTGACTTACCTCAAGACCAACAGCCCCGAGCGCTACAAGAGTGTTCTGGCAAAACTTTCCATCCGCCACTAGTTGTATCGGGTTTTACTCGCAGCAGTGATGTTCAGACCGCGGGTCCGTTCGTGACGCGCGCTGTTTCCCTCCTGTCCGCTCCCAATCGTTGAATATCCAGGGTTCCGGCCGATACTTCGGCAAAGAAGGGTGTCGCCGGCTTGCATGAAACGCAGCCGACGCCGACTGAGTAGATGAACGCACACACATTTGAGGTCGATCTCGACGGCCGTAAACTTACGATCGAGACTGGCAAGATCGCCAAGCAGGCCAGTGGCTCCGTGGTCGTCCGTTGGGGCGAATCGGTGGTCCTCGTCACCGCCTGCGCCGCCCCGCATCCAAAGCCCAATCAGAGTTTTTTCCCGCTCACCTGCGACTATCGTGAGTACACATACGCGGCCGGCAAAATCCCGGGAGGATACATCAAGCGCGAAGGGAGGATGTCCGAAAAGGAAACCCTCACCAGCCGGATGATCGATCGTCCGATGCGGCCGCTGTTCCCCGAAGGCTATCTGAACGAGACCCAGATCATCGCCATGGTGCTCTCGGCCGATCCCGAGCACGATCCCGGCATTCTGGCGATCGTCGGCGCGGGCGCCGCGCTCGCCATCTCCGATATTCCATTCCACCACTTCGTCAGCGCCGTGCGCGTGGGCATCATCGACGGCAAATACGTCGCCAACCCCACCTATTCGGAAACGCGCGCCTCGAAGCTCAACATGATCGTAGCGGGCAGCGACCAGGGCATTGTGATGGTCGAAGCCGGCGCAAGTCAGGCCACCGAGGAGGAAGTGCTCGGCGGTCTCGATCATGGCTTGGCGTCCTGCCAAAAGATTATCGAAGTTCTGAAGCAGATGGTCGCGGCCGTCGGCAAAAAGAAGAGGGAATTCGTCGCGAAGGAAATCGACGCGGCGTTGATCGCGGAGATCGATAAAAAGTTTCGCGCCGAGCTGATGGACGCGCTCGACACGAAGAAATACGAGAAACTCGAAAGCTACGCGCGCGTCGATGCGCTGCACGACCGTGTGGTGGAAGAAGCGCCCGAAGAGCAGAAAACGGAAGCGGACAAGGCGTTCCATCTGCTCAAAGAACGCGTGTTCCGCGACGAGATGCTGCAGGCGCACCGCCGCCCGGATGGCCGGGCATTCGACGAAGTCCGCTCGATCTGGGGCGAAGCCGGCGTGCTGCCGCGCACCCATGGATCGGCGCTCTTCACCCGCGGCGAAACCCAGGCGCTGGTGACCGTGACTCTCGGCACGAAGGATGACGAACAGCGGGTCGAACTGCTCGAGCCCGGCGAATCCTTCAAGCGCTTCATGCTGCATTACAATTTTCCGCCGTTCAGCGTCGGTGAAGTCGGCTTCATGCGCGGACCCGGCCGCCGCGAAATCGGCCACGGCGCTCTGGCCGAGCGCGCCGTCAGTGCGGTGATTCCGGACGAAGAGAAGTTCCCCTATACGCTGCGCGTCGTCAGCGACATTCTCGAATCGAACGGATCGAGCTCGATGGCGACCGTCTGCGGCGCGAGCCTCGCACTCATGGATGCCGGTGTGCCGATTTCCGCGCCGGTCGGCGGCGTCGCCATGGGTCTGGTGAAGGAAGGCGACAAGTACGCCATTCTCACCGATATCGCCGGCGCCGAAGATCACTACGGCGACATGGACTTCAAAGTGGCCGGCACGAAGGACGGCATCACCGCCCTCCAGATGGATATCAAGGTCGCGAATGTGACCACGGCGCTTATGAAAGAAGCGCTCGAACAGGCGCGCCGCGGACGCTTGTTCATCCTCGGCAAGATGGAAGAGGTTCTTGCGGGAACCCGCGGCGACATGTCTCCCTACGCGCCGCGCATCTACACGGTCAGGATCCCGCAGGACAAGATCCGCGACGTCATCGGGCCCGGCGGCAAGGTCATCCGCGGCATCATCGAGCAGACCGGCGTCAAGATCGACGTCGAGGACGACGGCACGGTGCACGTGGCGTCGAACGATTCCGACGCCGCGA
>JASHSD010000980.1 GCA_030036985.1 Bryobacteraceae bacterium | reverse complement strand
CCGGATCGAGTTTTCCAGCCTGATTGTGGGGCCGGCGCTTCGGCGCTGCAGCCGCCCTTTCGGGCGGCCTGGAGTCACGCAAATTCGAGGGTTAGATAGTGGTTTCGGTCGGTCTCGGGCCGGGGCGGAAGCCCCGGCGCAGGCCCGAAGGACTGACCCCACAAAAAACTACGTGGCATTGGGTTGACAACTTGCCCTACAGCGGAGCCATGTGCGTCAGGATTCCGTCTCGGGGACATGTAGTATCGGCGTAACGGATTCGTTGCCGCCAATGGGGCGTTTGAACCAGGCAACATAGCGGTCGCCTGGCTCAGGCGAGTCAGGCGAATTGTTCGATGTGAAAGCGACCAGTTCCCAGCCCTCCGCTCCAAGCTTGTTGAGTTCGTATTGAGAAAGCCCATCTCCGACAACCTTGTATTCCCATGTCTGCATAGTTGATTCGATTTTAATCCACCTGCTCAACCCCCTTTAATGGATGCTTTTCGGCGCGGGCGGGCATATAATCCGTCGAGAGCGGGCCGGTACGGGTCGCGCTCCACGAAGGATAGTCACATGCGAATCGCGTTTGCAGCGTGCCTGCTGATTTCCGCAACTTGGCCCGCATGGGCGCAGTCCGGAACGAAGAACGGGGAGTGGCCGACCTACGGCGGCGATCTGGCCAGTACGCGCTATTCGCCGCTCGACCAGATCAACGCCTCCAATTTCTATAAACTCGAGGTCGCCTGGCGTTTCAAGACCGACAACCTGGGTCCCAAGCCCGAAGCGAATCTGGAAGGCACTCCGCTGATGGTCAAGGGCGTCCTGTACGCGACCGCCGGCACGCGGCGCGCTGTGATCGCGCTGGATGCGGCCACCGGCGAACTGTTGTGGAAGTACAACGAAAACGAAGGTCCGCGCGGAGCGGCCGCGCCGCGGGCGCTCTCCGGACGCGGCCTTGCTTACTGGACCGATGGCGCGGAGGAACGGATCGTCTACGTTACGCCGGGTTATCGGATGATCGCGTTGAACGCGAAGACCGGCCTGCCGGTAGCAAGCTTCGGCAGGAACGGCGTTGTCGATCTCAAGGAAGACGACGATCAGCCAATCGATCCGCTCAGTCCCGATATCGGCCTGCACGCGGCGCCCATCATTGCGAATGACGTGATCGTGATCGGCGCCGCGCATAAACCCGGCGGCGTGCCCAAGAGCAAGACCAATGTCAAGGGCTATGTGCGCGGATTCGACGCGAAGACCGGCCGGCGTCTGTGGACCTTTCACACGATTCCCAAGCCCGGCGAATTCGGGATCAACACGTGGGAGCAGGATTCCTGGTCCTATACCGGCAACACGGGCTCATGGGGCCAGGCGTCCATCGATCCGGCTCTCAACATGGTTTATATCGGGGTGGAGATGCCGACCGGGGATTTCTACGGGGGCCATCGGCCGGGCAACAATCTGTTCAGCGAAAGCATCGTCGCGCTCGATCTGCATACAGGCGTGCGGAAGTGGCATTACCAGTATGTCCATCACGGTCTCTGGGACATGGATAATCCGTGCCCGCCCATTCTGGCGGATATTACGATCGGCGGGCGGACCGTGAAAGCGGTGGCTCAGCCCACCAAGCAGGCGTTCATGTATGTCCTCAACCGGGAAACGGGACAGCCCATATGGCCGATCGTGGAACGGCCCGTTGAGAAAGGCAATGTGCCGGGCGAGTGGTATTCGCCGACGCAGCCGTTCCCGACGAAACCGCCCGCGTTCGCGCGTCAGGGCGTGTCGATCGACGATCTGATCGACTTCACGCCGGAGCTGCGCGAGGAGGCCGTGAAACTGGTGGCGCGGTACAAGATTGGTCCCATGTTCACGCCTCCCGTGGTGAGCAATCCGCGGGGTCCTTTGGCTACGCTGACCCTGGCGACCGGGGGCGGCGGCGCGAACTGGCCGGGCGGATCGTACGATCCGGAAACGCACATCGCTTATGTATCGGCGCAGAACGCGGTGTCGCCGATCGGACTTCTGCCGCCAACGGCCGGGCGATCGGATATGAACTTCATTTCGGGACAAGCCAAATACGAACCGCTGCCTGGCCCCGAGGACAGCACCGCGGGCGTGCCGGCGGGCGGCGGCCGCGGGGGCCTGAATGTGCGCGGATTGCCGCTCATCAAGCCGCCCTACGGGACGATCACGGCGATCGATCTCAATCGGGGCGAAATCCTCTGGCAGGTTCCAAACGGCGACACGCCGGACGAGATCCGCAATAACCCCGCGCTCAAAGGGATGATCATTCCGAGAACCGGACGGCCGGGTCAGGCGGGTCAACTGGTGACGAAGACGTTGCTGATCGTCGGCGAAAAAGGGATGGCGACGCAGCCGGACGGGCGGCGCGGCGCATTACTGCGCGCTTACGACAAGGCTACAGGCCAGGACGTCGGCGCGGTGTATATGCCGGCGCCGCAAAGCGGATCGCCGATGACTTATGCGGTCAACGGCAGGCAGTACATTGTGGTCGCGATCAGTGGCCAGGGTTACACCGGCGAATACGTCGCATTCAGGCTGCCGCAGTAGAGAGGCTGGCTTACGCCTTTGAGCCGGCGCCGATCTGATTCATCAGACCGAGAACGTCATTCTTTACCCAGCTTTCCGCTATGCGCCCTCCCACGAGGCGCACCATCGTCAATCCGGTTACGGATACCTTTTTGCCGGTACCAGCAACACCGTAGATGCTGCCCCTGTGCGTGCCCCGCATCGTGGTCAGGGAACAAACCTTATCTTCCTCTGCTACCTGATCCTCAATTGTGATCTCAAGGTCGGGAAACGCCGCGCGAAACGTGGAGACGATCTGCCTGACGCCTTCTCTTCCCGGCGGCGTGCCTGGAGCCGCTTCGTGCAGCACGTATTCCGGAGACAGCAGTTCTTCGACCGCATCGATATGGCCTTCGTTGAATACTTCCTGAATGAAGCGCCGGTATGTAGCCTTATTTTGCTGAGTAACCAACATCGGATTCATGGGTTGCCTCCGGGCTCTTTGGAGGCAATCGCCATTCCATCGGGCGAGGTTGTTTGCTCAGGCTGAAACCCCGATCACCTTCCCGACGTAAGCCGCCTGTTCGACAATGTCGAGAATGGCGTGTGCGAGATCCGCGCGCGAAATCGAGAAACCGGGTGGCGCATGGCGTTCCGTTGTCTGAGTTCGTTCTTTCGGTGGTCCGTTCGTGAGGCGGGGCGGACGCACAATGGTCCAATCGAGTTCGCTGCCCTCGACCACCTTTTCCATAGCGGCGGAATCGCGCAGATGTCGTCTCAGGAAGAAGCGCAGCACCGGACCGAGCGGGCCGACATCGGGGAACAACAGCGCCATTGAAACAACCACCAGGCGGCGAACATTCGTTCGACGCATTGCGTCGACGGTGCTGTGCGCCGCGGTTTCGAGAATCCTATCGGAACGGGGCTCCGATGCGCCGAGAGCGGAAAGCACCGCGTCTTTATCGCAAAGAGCGCGTTCGAGCTGGTCCGCGTCCTTCACATCGCCTTTCAGGATGCGGAGATTGTCATGTTGTGTGCGCATCTTTTCCGGCGACCGGACAAACGCCGTCACAACGTGACCGCGTTCGAGCGCCTCTCGGGTCAATTGCCGCCCCGTCCCGCCAGTGGCCCCGAGGATGAACAACTGCATCCGCTTTCTCCTATCGACGCCCCGGCATTTTCCGTTCGCCATTGACCACCGGCGGGAAGTCCTTCACTTCTTCGTAGACTTCGGTGATGAACCGGTCCTTGCTTTGCTTCGTGTCGCCCTCAGTCGTCGCGTCATAGGGCGCCGTCAGATTCGCGGCGAGAACTTCGTCCAGCGACTTGCCTTGGCCGCGCAGCTTCCCAACCTTCGCCAGAATATCGACGAGCATGGCGCGGTAGCCGAGCAGATCCTTCTTCCTGACGAGCGTGCCGTGGCCCGGGACGAGCGTGGTGTCGGGACCGCCGAGCTTCTCGATGAGGTCGACCGCCTGGATCATGCCCTTGATCGAACCGCCGTTGGCCTGGTCGGCAAAGGGATAACCGAAGTTGCGGTAGAAATCCTCGATATAGATCGCATTGGCATTGCGGAAGCGCACGATGGTGTCGCCGGCGGTGTGGGAAGGCATCATGGGGATGAAGTCCACCGTTTCGCCATCCATATGGATCGTGACGGCGGGAACGCCTGGCGAGCTGTACCGATAAGTTGCGGTGGGAACTGCGGCCGGCACGGGCGCGCGCCCGCCATTGCCGCGGCCCGGCGGGTGCAGCATTTCATCGCGCAGATTCTCCTGCGCGAAGATCACGGCTCCCTGTCCGGCGAAGAAGGCGTTGCCGCCGGTGTGGTCGGGATGAATATGCGAATTGACCACAGATCCTAACCCGGCGTAGCCGGAACCAAACAGGTCTGGTTATGATGCTGGAGTGGGCATCGAGCTACTGACGGACCGGCACGCGGCGGAGATTGCCGGAGTGTTGGGCTGTTGGGACCGAATGTTGGTTTTCGGGACCTTACCCAAAATCTGCTTCGCCGGAGGCATGACATCGTTTCTGTTCGAACGAAGGATTCGGATTTTCGACTATCCGAAGTTCGCCGAGCCGTACCGGAACCGCATTC
>JASHSD010000979.1 GCA_030036985.1 Bryobacteraceae bacterium | reverse complement strand
CCCTGCTGCTGTTCATGGCTGCGCCTATTCTGGCTGGCATCGCGATCGCGATCCTCTGCCTGTCGCGCCGCTGCCCCCTGATACGCCATACGCGCGTCGGCTGGCGTGGCAAGCCGCTGCGCATGCTGAAGTTTCGAACCATGTGGGGCAATGAGCAGTATTCCGGCGCGATCCCCCTCATGAAGCGCCCCGACGATCCCCGCGTAACTAGCCGCTTCGCCGCGTTCTGCCGACGCCACTCACTGGACGAACTCCCCCAGCTGTTTCATGTGCTGTGGGGAGAGATGTCGCTGATCGGTCCCCGCCCCATCACCACCGCGGAACTCGACGAATATTATCGGCCCTGTGCCGAGGAAGTCCTTTCCATACGCCCGGGCCTGACAGGCCTTTGGCAGGTGCGGGGCCGCAGTCGGCTTTCTTACCTGAGGAGGAGACGGCTCGACGTCCTGCTGGTTCGCCGCCGCTCCGCGCGTCTCTGCGGATATATTCTTCTGCGCTCAATCACGACTGTTTTTACCGGCCGCGACGCCTGGTAGATTCTCCGAAGCACCACTCCCTTGCGGTCGTGGCTCAGAAGCCTGTTCCGAGCCGCGCGCGCAAGCAAGCGGTTTTTCGCAAACGGATTGAGCCTGTCGCAGAATAACCCGTTCAACCACCCCCTTGCGGTCGTGGCTCAGAAGTCCGTTCCGAGCCGCGCGCGCAAGCAAGCGGTTTTTCGCGAACGGATTGAGCGCCTGTCGCCGAATAACCCGTTCAACCACTCCCTTGCGGTCGTGGCTCAGAACCCGTTCCGAGCCGCGCGCGCAAGCAAGCGGTTTTTCGCAAACGGATTGGCTATTTGGTGACACGTTCGAAGATGTTCTGCACACGCACGCCCGGCAGTCTTAGCTTTTGATGCGGATCGCGCTGGTGCATTATTGGCTCCTGGGGTCGCGCGGAGGCGAGAAGGTTCTGGAAGCCATCTGCCGAATGCTTCCGGAAGCCGACATCTTCACGTTGTTCTACGACCCCGCCAAAGTTTCCCCGCTGATTCGGAGCCGCAAAGTAACTCCGTCGTTCCTGAACCCGCTGCGGCGCTTCCACCGCGGCCTGCTGCCGCTGATGCCGCTCGCTCTTGAGTCGTTCGATCTGCGCTCGTATGACCTGGTTATCAGCAGCGAATCCGGTCCGGCCAAGGGTGTGCTTACCAGTTCGTCCTGCCGTCATGTCTGCTACTGCCACACGCCCATGCGGTATTTGTGGGAACTCTACCCCGACTATTTGCGCGGCCTCGGCGGCAATCCGTTCCGGCGCGTCGTCATGGCGCCGCTCGCGAGTTATCTGCGCACCTGGGATTATGCCACAGCCGCGCGCGTTGACCGCTTCGTCGCCAACAGCTGGAACGTGCGGCGCCGTATCTGGAAGGCGTACCGGCGCACAGCGCAGGTCATCCCTCCGCCGGTCGCGGTTGAATCGTTTTACCATGACCGTTCGGAAGGCTACTTTCTTATCGTTGCGGAAATGGTGGCTTATAAGAGGCTCGATTATGCGGTTCGCGCCTTCGCGCGAAGCGGCCGTCGCCTGAAGGTTGTTGGCGACGGCCCGGAATACGGGGCGCTCAGGAAACTCGCCACCGACAACGTTGAATTCTGCGGCCGCGTGTCCGACGAGGACCTTCGTAATCTCTATTCGCGGTCGGCGGCGCTGGTGAACCCCGGCGAAGAGGATTTCGGAATGACCATGGTGGAGTCTCTGGCCAGCGGCAAGCCTATCGTCGCCCTCGGCCGGGGGGGCGCGCTCGAAATAGCACACGACCGCTGCGGCGTGCTGTACGAAGAAGCAAGCGAATCGGGACTCGAGCGCGCTCTCCAAAAGTTCGATCGCCTGGAGCCGCATTTCAGCCCACTCTACCTGCGAACCTCTGTCGCGGATTTCGCCGAATCGGTTTTCAACCGGAAATTTGCGGCTGTTTTGCACCGAGTGACCGGCGGGAAAATCGGCGCCGCGTCCGCTCCGGCTGAATTTACAACGCATTTACAAGCCCATCACTACATCTGAGGCCTCCGGCTCCTATGATTCGGGCATGTCCACCCAAATGCCGCCTCATCCCGAGCTTTACCGCATGGCCCGGGAGTCGCCGGAAAGCCTGACGGCCGAAGAAGTCATGTCCGTACTTTGCGATTCCCAGGTCGAACACGACGGCGGTCTGGGCCAGCGTCTCTTCGCCGAACTTTTTCGCCGCTACCATTCGCGAGTGATCTCCTGGTGCTTTCGTTTTACGCGCGATCGAGGCCGCGCGCTCGACCTTACTCAGGAGGTTTTCTTCAGGGCTTACAGGCATCGCCACGGGTTTCGCGGGAATTCGCGGTTCTCCACGTGGCTTTATGCAATCGCGCGCAACCACTGTCTCAGCGCGGTCCACAGAATCGCGGATCCGGTCGAGAACGGCGAGATCGTTCCTGTGCGTCTGCGGGATGTCGCGGCGATTCCGCCGGATATCGCCATTGAGCGAAAGCAGCGCCAGGAGGAGATGTGGCGTGTGATCGCGAGCGCGCTCGATCCGACCGAGGCGCGCGTCATGGCCCTGCACTACGGCTACGAACTGCCCCTCGCCGCCATCACGCGGGAGCTCGAAC
>JASHSD010000978.1 GCA_030036985.1 Bryobacteraceae bacterium | reverse complement strand
TTGATGACCCCCAGTGGCCGCACTCCCGACGCGATCATCAGCGCCATCATGAGGACCGAGGCCACTCCGTTATTGACGACCTCCGCCGCCCACATGACGATCGTGAAGGCCAGGATCGCCAGCACGACCTGAGCCGGATGTGTAAGGCCGGGGGGTGTCGGTGCATAGGCGATGCCCAAGCCGACCGCGATGGCGATCAGCAGCGGGACCCATTTGATTTTCGGGGAAGTTTTAACCTCCGCAGCCGGTGATGGGGCGACGGAGCGCGAGGCGCTGGTTGTGCTCATGGTGTTGATTGGTTCGCCGATTTTTTCTGCGAAGTCGCAGTTTATCGCAAATACTCCAGCAGTGTCATGAATCCATAATCCATGTGCATCTGCTGGTGGCAGTGGAACAGGGTCAGGCCTGGGTTATTTGCCACCAAATCGACTTCGACCTGCCGCATCGCCGGGACCACCACCACATCCTTAAATACGCCCGACGTGCCGACGCCCGCGATGTCCGCCAGCTCAAACGTATGCCGATGCAGATGCACCGGGTGAGCTTCATCACTTTGGTTGTCGAATATCAGACGATAGCGCCGGCCTTGTTTGACCTGAATCGGATCGGTCTTCGGATACTCTTTGCCATTGATGGTCCAGTAGTCGACCCAGCGGCTGCCCGCGAACTTCTTTTTGAAAACGAGCGGAACGCGCTGGCCGGGATCGCCGGCGTCGGCCGGCCCACCGAACGCCGCGTAGTTCCAAACCTCGGTCGAAGGCGGCAGCCATTGCGGCGCTCCGGTCTTGTCCGCGTATTCGATCACGATGCCGAGGCCGTTTCTGCGCTCGCGATCGTCGGTTTCGCCGAGGATCCAGACGCCGGGATTCTCCATTTCGACAACGGCGTCGATGCGTTCCGCGGGTCCGAGTTCGAGCGCGCCCACCTCGCGCGGCACGGCCACCGGATTTCCGTCCATGGTGACGACGCGAAATGAATGGCCCGCAATGGCGATGCGCCGATGCATGGTGGCGCTGGCGTTGAGAATGCGCAGCATGACGCGATCGCCCTGCTTGACCCGAATCGGCTCGCCATGCCCCAGCGCCTTGTCGTTAATCGAGTTGTGTCTGTACGCGACTTCGATGCCTTCATCACCGCCGCCGAAATAGGGATCCCACTCCTTGAGCGCCAGGAAAACTTCCCGATCGAATGCGCCCGGGTCGTTGCGCGGCTCGATATAGAAGAATCCGAACTGCGCAGTGTATGTGGCGCGTTTGAGATTGCGTTCAGCCCGGATGTGGCTGTGATACCAGCGGGCGCCCGCCGGTTTGGCGGAGAACGTGTAGCGCCGCGTTCCGCCAGGCGGAACCATGGGTGTGCCTTCTTCCATCGCGCCATCGACATCGCTCGGAATGTGCAGCCCGTGCCAGTGAGCCAGTTCCGGGATATCGGTTTCGTTGACGACTTCGATCGTGATGGTTTTGCCTTCGGGGACACGCAGCAGCGGCCCCGGAACCATTCCGTTGTAGCCGGTGGTGTGGACAACCTTGCCTTTTTGCGGCTCCAGCGTCACGGGACCGATGCGCAGAGTGAAATCGGGCGGAGCAGGAGTATCGGCGAGAGCGGTCGCAGCCAAAAGACCGAGGAAATCGCGGCGATTCAGCATCCTGGCGCCATTTTACAGGCTATCGCCAGAGCCGGATGCGCGGGCGACGATCGCCGGCTCCCGCGAGCAGCCGCCGCGCCAGCGTTCGCCGCGCCCGAAGAGCATCGTTTCCCGGCTGCACGGCAAGCTCCGCCGCTCGCGTGAGCACCGATTCCATCGCGCCATCCTGTCCGCCGATCTCTTCTCCACCGAACTCTTCTCTGCCGAGCTCTGCGAGCAGCGTCATCTCCGCTTCTCTTTCGCGCTCAAAACGGTCGAACGCGCCCAATGAATCCGGCCCGGCGAAGTGCCCGTCGTCGAAAGCGACGCAATCGAGCGATGGCCGCACCTGCAGCATCGTGCGCAGATTCCGGAGATTCATGGGGCCGCGCCGGTCGACCGACCGCTCGCCTCGCAGCACCAGATTGGTGTACAAAGGCTCCGCACAGACGAATCGCATGGCTTCCGGCCGCAGATCGGCCCGCTCGGGATGCCGCAGCGCGTCGGCGTAATGCACCACCGAATACGTCTTCAGACGCGGCGCCATCATGTCGAAACGAATGCCCAGCAGAGCGACAGCGCGCGTGTCATGATTGCGCACGATCACCGAGTAAGGCAGCGCCGGCGCGAGCACCTCATCCGGCGGGCGGCCCAGGATCGTCTCGATGGCGTCATGGAAGCCGGCGTCTTCCGGCCGGATCAATTCCACCAGTGCAACGCCTTCCATGGCTCTATGATTGTAAACGAAGTGACGGAGGAGAAAGAGTTTTCGCGTAAGCTGACGGCGCACGTGAAAGCCGCCGGTTGAGCGTCGAAACTGAGTCCAAAGTTGTTGGACAGGGTGCTCAGCGCGATGCCGCGAATCGCCAATCCGAACGTTCTTGTCGGCTTCGATACAGCCGACGACGCCGGAGTGTATCGATTGAGCGCGGATCTCGCGCTGGTGCAGACCGTCGATTTTTTCACGCCGATTGTGGACGATCCTTTCACCTTCGGCGCCATCGCCGCAGCAAATGCGCTCAGCGATGTTTACGCCATGGGCGGAACGCCGATTTCGGCGCTCTCCATCGTCGCGTTTCCGGCAAACGGCGATCCGGAGGTGCTCGAATCCATCCTGCGCGGCGGAGTGGAAAAAATGCGCGAGGCGGGCTGCGCGGTTCTCGGCGGACACAGCGTGGCGGACTCCGAGATCAAATTCGGTTATGCGGTGACGGGCACGATCCATCCCGAACGCGTGAAGACAAACAGCGGCGCGCGAGCCGGAGATGCGCTGGTTTTCACGAAGGCCATCGGCACCGGAGTCATCGGGACGGCGTTGAAGCGCGGCATTGCGTCCGAGGCTGCCGTGGAAGCCGCGATCGCATCCATGCTCACCCTGAATCGCGCCGCTTGCGAGGCCATGCTGCGATTCGATGTGCACGGCTGCACCGACGTCACCGGCTTTGGCTTTCTCGGCCATGCGCGCGAGATGGCGTTGGCAAGCGGCGTCACGCTCGAGATCGAACCGGCGCGCATTCCGCTGCTGCCTCGCGCGCTCGATGCGGTGCGCGCGGGTGCCGTGCCTGCCGGTCTTCGGAACAATCGCGATTTCGCCTCGTGCGCGGTGGATGCGCAGGCGCCCATCGACCCCGCGCTGCTCGATCTTCTCTACGATCCGCAAACGTCGGGCGGCCTGCTGATTGCGCTTCCCGAATCCGACGCCGCCGCGCTGGAGCGCGTCTTTCCCGCCGCCAAACGTGTAGGACGCGTCCTGCCGCGCGACAATAAGCCGATGGTTCTCAGATAAATCTTGAGCCAGATCGCTCCTCATATCGCGGCCTTCCTGGCCCACTACGGATACTTCGCGATTTTCGGACTACTGACAATGGGTATCGTCGGCCCGTGGATTCCCGATGAGACCATCCTCGTGCTTTCGGGCATCGCCGTGCATCGCGGACAGCTGCAGCTCAACACTACGATCGGCGTGGCCTTCGCGGGCAGCCTCTGCGGCATCACATTGAGTTACGTGCTCGGCCGCACCGGCGCGATTTACGCGCTGGAGCGCTTCGAGCCGCTGCATCGGTGGGTGGGCCGGCATCTGCCGGTGGTCGAGGACTGGTTTCGGCGCTACGGCAAATGGACGCTGTTTTTCGGATATTTCATCGCCGGCGTGCGCCATTTCACCGCATTGACCGCGGGCATCAGTAAGGTGAAGCTTCGGACCTTCGTGCTCTACGCTTATCCCGGCGGATTCGTCTGGGTGTTTTGCTTCGTCTATGTGGGATATTATCTTGGGGAAGAGTGGGAAAAGCTTTCGAAACGATTCAGCCGCGGCGGCGCTGTTGTGGTCGCGGTGCTGGCGGCGATCGCGATCGTCGGATGGCTCTTGAGGCGCAAAAACCGGATGGTGTAGGGGGGATGGCATCTGGGGCCGGGCAGAAGCCAGGCCGCAGGGCCGAAGCCCTGGCCCCACCAAAAAACTACGTGGCATTAGAGTGCCAATCTTCCCCACCAGACGTTAATCCGGCTTTTTCCCCGGAGGCAGCCCCTTGATCTGCACAAAACTATCGAGACCCTCCTCGTCGTCTTCGTCCGCTTCCTCGAAATCCGGCGCAAGAATGGCCCAGATCATATCGAGCTTGTCCTGTAAAGCGCTATTCTGCGCTTCCAGGTCCCGGATTCGCTGGAGGAGCTCTTTCTCGGTGGGCATTCCCGTAAGCTCATCATAGCGGCTATGGGATTCGCCCTGTGGGTCGATGCGGCGGCCGACCTGGCGTGGGCTCAGGGTACGCACGAATACCGGCCCATGGGCACGGCCGTGATTGCGCGAACCGGCCAGTTTCGCCGCCAGGATTTTCAACAATCCCGCCGGCGTCCGGCTCATCTGGAAAATTCCTTCGCAGGCTTCTTCGGCTCGCTCGAAGACGTGAACGCGATCCTGCGCGCGCAACCGGAATGGAAGCTCCGCTGGACGCCCGGCCACCTGGGCTGATTGCCGAACGTGCTATTCTCTCCGAACAGGAGTCAGCCCATGGACCAAGCCAGACCCAAACTGCCGGCCGAAGCGATCCAACTCTACAACCTTTTCATTCACGGCGAGATCAGCCGCCGCGCGTTCATGGACGGCATACAGCGTTTTGCGGTCGGCGGTCTCGCGGCAGCGGCGATCGTCGAAGCTTTGATGCCGAATTACGCCCTGGGTCAGCAGGTGTCGAGGACCGACGACCGGATCAGGGCCACCTATGAGACCGTCCCTTCGCCGCAAGGCAACGGCAGCATCAAAGGATATTTCGTCCGTCCCGTGAGCGCCGACACGCGCAATGCGATGCCGTCGAAGTTGCCCGGCATCGTCGTGATCCACGAAAATCGCGGGCTGAACCCGCACATCG
>JASHSD010000977.1 GCA_030036985.1 Bryobacteraceae bacterium | reverse complement strand
AGCTGCCGACCGGGTAGAGAAGCGCGTCGCCGACTTCTTTGCCACAAAAAATAATCGGCGCGGGGAATTCGGCCATCACGCGCCGCATGGCCGGAGTGTCCTTCGGATCTACGATTACCAGCATCTTCACACGCTCTTTGTAAAGGTCTTTCGCGCCCTGCAGGTCGAGCGATTTCGCCAGCGATGTAGCGGGTGCGCTCAGAATCATCACTGACTCGGAATTGAATGTGACGCCATTGCGAATGACCGCTTCGGCTAACGAGGTGTCGCTCACCTTATTAATGGTGTGTGGATAATCGGCTTGAAGCACAGGCTTCACCATTGGTGGGTCGGGCAAGGATGCGACTGCAAAGCCGGTGGGCAGCACTTCATTCGCGTTGCGCGGCTTGCCTGGCATGTAGAAGCGATACAGGATATCGCAGAATCTCGCCGCGCCGAATCCGGAGCCTTCCACGCAGACCGAACCCACTCGCGCTTCTTCCCTGCTCTGGAGCATGTAGAGCATCCCCAGCGCGAGGGCCGCATCGGGCCGGTTCATCGTGGTGATGTAGATAACTCCGGGCATCGGATCAACTCAAAGACAGTCCCTGGAGTTGGTAGGTGGAATCGCCGAAGTGCTCGGCGCGCGCGCCCATGTGTTCGGCCATCGTCGCGAAGAGATTGCAGACCGGTGTTTCGCGCTGATAGATGATGTGGCGGCCGGGGCTGATGAAATTGCCGCCGCGCCCGGCCAAGACTGTCGGCAGCTGGTCGTGCATGTGGCTGTTTCCGTCCGACAGGCCGCTGCCGTAGACGATCATCGATTGATCGAGTAAGTTGGAGTCACCTTCCTTCGTTGCCTTGAGTTTGGTCAGAAAATCCGCGAACAGCTTCAGGTGAAGCGAGTTGATCTGGCGAACCTTGTCCAGCATCTCGAGGTTGCCGCGGTGATGCGTGAGCGGATGGTGCCCGTCGGAGATACCAATTTCCGGGTACGGGCGAACCGAACCTTCGCGCCCGATCATGACTGTCGAAACCCGCGTTATATCGGCTTTGAACGCGGCGAGTAGCATGTCGGCCATGAGGCTGAAATAATCCGGGAATTCGGGAGGCACGCCGTAAGGCCTCTCGATACCAGGGTCGACGGCGCTGTCCTTTTCGGCGCGCTCGACCTGTCGTTCGATTTCACGCACCGAACTCAGGTATTCGTCGAGCTTGCGGCGATCGTCCGGGCCGAGGTTCGATTCGAGTTTCTGCGCGTCGTCCATCACCTGATCGAGGATGCTTTGGCGCATCATCATGCGGCGGGCGTGGGCGGCGGGCGGTTCGGCGATATCTGTTCCGAAGAGGCGTTCGAATAACTGCCGCGGATCGGAGATGGGCGGCAGCGGCTGCGATTCGGTGCGCCACGCCATGTTGTAGCAGTACGCGCAGGAATAACCGTTGTCGCAGTTGCCGGCCTGACGCGCTTCCTCAAGGCCGATTTCGAGCGAAGGCAGTTTCGTCTTATCGCCGATGGCGCGGGCAATGATTTGATCGGCGGAGACGCCGACTTTCAGATCGGCTCCGGCGGTGCGATGCACTTCCATGCCGGTCATGTAAGCGGCGCAGGCGCGGCCATGATCCCCGGCGCCGGCGAGCAGCGGCCGCCCCCAGTTGGCGGTGAGATTCGAGAGGATCAGAATGTCCCGCTTCATCGGATCGAGTGGCGCGAGGATGCTGGGAAGTTCGGTCAGTGGACCTTCGGCGCGCGGCGTCCAGTTCCGCATGTCGATGCCGTTGGGGACATAGAACCACGCGGCGCGCACGGGGCTCGGCGCCACGCTGGCGAAGGCCGGAGTCATCGCGTCCAAGAACGGCAGAGAGATCGCCGCGCCCATGCCTCTCAGGATGGTTCTGCGGTTGAGTTTTTTCACGCCCCTCGGCGCTCCAGAAACGCCGGACTGTGAACGATGGCTCGGATCATCGCCGGAAATCTGTAATCGTGTTGCTCGGTCTGACGCACGATGTCGCGTACCGTGAGCCGGTCATAAGGTTCAATGCCTCGACCCAGTGAATAGGTTAACAGCTTTTCGGTGAGGCAGCGGGCGAAGTCGGGGAGATTATCGAGCAGCAGCGCCTTCATTTCCGCGGGCGTTGTGAAGGTCTTCCCATTAGGGAAAGCCCCGCTGGCATCGACGGGAAATTTGCCGTCCATGGTCCGCCAGCGGCCGATGGCGTCGTAGTTTTCGAGGCCGAAACCGAGCACATCCATACGCGAATGGCAGGAGGCGCAGACCGGGTCGGCGCGGTGCTGTTCCATCTGTTGCCGCAGCGATGAGGCGACGCCGACCGCGTCCTCATTGAGTTGCGGGACATCGGGCGGAGGCGGCGGAGGCGGCGCGCCCAGGATATTTTCGAGCACGTACTTGCCGCGCAGGACCACCGAGGTTCGTACCGGATAGCTCGATACCGTGAGCACGCTCGCCTGGGTGAGGACTCCGCTGCGCTCGGGGTTCTGCGTCAGATCGATGCGGCGGAATTCCGGGCCTTCGACGCCTTCGATGCCGTAATGTTTGGCGAGGAGTTCGTTGAGATAAGTGTATTTGCCGTCGATGAAATCGGAGATGGGGCGGTCGTCGCGCAGCACGGCCTGGAAAAACATAGTAGTCTCGGTACGCATAGCATCGCGCAGCGCGGCGTTCCACTCGGGGAATTTTTTCCTGTCGGGCTTCGCGGCATCGAGGCCGCGGATTTCGAGCCATTGGCCCGCGAAGTTTTCGGCGAACGCGAGCGACTTGGGATCGGCGATCATACGCGCGACCTGCTCATCGAGGACGGCGGGGATGTGCAGGCGATTCGATCCCGCGAGGCGCGTCAGTTCGTCGTCGGGCATCGAACTCCAGAGGAAGTAGCTGAGGCGCGAGGCGAGTTCGAAATCCGAAATGCGGGCGATGGTTCCCGGCTTCGGATCGTGTTCGATGCGGAACAGGAATTGGGGCGAGACCAGCATCGCGGTGATGGCGAACTGCAGGCTCTGCGCAGGCGTGGCTTCGGAGCCGCTGGCCTTGTCGTAGACCTGCATCAGTTCGGCTACCTCGGCTTGGGTTACCGGCCGGCGATACGCGCGCGGGGTGAGAGCCGTGAGGATACGCTCGGCGCAGGCCCGTCCCGTGGCCGGATCGCAGATCAGGAATGGCTTGCGTGAGGCGTGCGCTTCGGTTGAAGCGAACGGGCCGGCGATTTCGATGGCGTCGGGAAAGATGTTCTTATTGGCGTTGAATAGGTCGGCCTTAGACATAGCCGCGGGCGCGTCATCATTGATGAAATCGGCCTGGAAGGTGTGATCGCCTTCGCTGAGATAGAGGCGAATTTCCTGAGTGCTTCGCTGAGTGGCGCCGCCCTGTCGATTCACCTTGCTGATCTGCACGGGAACATCGACGGTCTTCACCGGCTTGCCATCGACGGAGATCACGAGCGTGACGGGTTTGTCGTCCGGCTTGCGATGGCCGGTGAGGTCGGCGCGCACGATGTAATCGGCGTCGTAATCGATGTGGTAGTTGAGCTGGATGGCGTCGGCGTTGAGGCGGTGAATGCGGTCGTGCGGATTGAAGAGGCCGGGCTTGGGGAGCGGGTCGCCGCCCACCGCGCGCGAGGCGATCTGCTCGGCCGCCTGCAGGTACTTCTGCATGAGCGTGGGCGAGACGGTGAGGACCTGGCCGATGTTGTCGAAGCCGAAGCCGGAATCGTCGGCGGGGAATTCTTCGTTGGCGCGGAAGTCGACGCCGAGGAGGTCGCGGATGGTGTTGGAGTATTCGCTGCGATTGAGGCGATGGGTGACGATGCGGCCGGGGTCGGGTTTGGCGGCGCGGTCGGCGCGATCGAATTCGGCGTTGACGTATTGAATGAGCGCGGCGGTTTCGGCGGCGGGCGGTTTGGGGATGCCTTTGGGCGGCATCTCGCCGGATTGGAGTTTGGCGAGGATGCGCTCCCAGCCTTCGCGATCTTTTTGGAGAGAGGCGGGGTTGAGAAAGGCCTTGATGTTGAGGCCGCCGGATTGGAGTTTGTCGTTATGACAGGCGACGCAGACCTGGCCCAGGAGCGGCTGGACGGCGCGGTCGAAGGGTGTGGCCGCGCGCGCCGACAGCGCGGCCGACAATGCCAGGAGGGCCGGTGTCAGGGCGGAGAGGCGCATGGGCGCAGTTCGAGTTTATCAACGTTGGCGGAGTTTTGATTTTTTCAGGCGTTTCAGGAATTTCAAGAAAATTTGGAGCGCTCCATGGCCGTTTGGTTACTCGGCAGCCGCCGGGGACGAACGTCACGGGATCGCCAGCCGCCCATTGTATGAACGTTCGCCGCGACCAGAGCCTCGAGGACTGTACGGCTTAGTGACCGGATGCGCCATGGGTGCGACCCGGTTCTTGATTGGACGGTAACAGACGGGTGGGGCTGAGTTGGGGCGGTGGGGTTGTAAGTTGTTGAGGGGGAAGACGCGAATATTTTATGGGTCGCGGGCACCGGAGAATTTGGTCGATTCGCAAAAACGAACTGGTCAGCCGAGCGTGCCGTTTGTCAAAGTTTTCTTCGCTGCATGTGCCGATCGAGAATGAGCTGCAGGAGATGCTCATCTACCCGAAAATTCGTTTGCCGAAGACGCGCGATTGCGGCCGGCAAGTCGATGAATCCGTGCTGATCGGCAAGATCAATCAGGCCCAACGTTCCCTGAACCGGCACCCTCCGCCGTTGAGCTTCGCGGCGACCGGCCCGATCATCGATGAGCAGTGCATCCGCACTCAATTCTTCGGCCAGAGCGATGGCATCGCGCTCGCCAAGCCCGAGAGCAGCAGGAAATCCGGCTAATGGCCCTGAGGGAGCGCGCAGATGAAGCCACTCGGGGTGTGTCGCGGCCCAGCGGCGAACCGGCGCCGGAGTGTGTAGTTGGCTCAGTTCTTCTAGGACCATGGGCGACGTCAGAACTTGGCCGTACAGCGCAGGCAGAATATTAGCTGCGTCGATCAACACAAGATAGCGGAGTGGAGAGGCATCCGCAACAACGATCATCTATCCGGCGATTTCCGCTCGGCATCGGGCTCGGTCCGGCGCTTCTGCCACAGGCGTTCTCCCAACGCCGCCTCGCGCTCGAAATCGTCCATTGAATAGTCGAGAAAGACGCCGTGCGCTTTCAGGAAGCCGTCCAATTCGTAGCGGCTCAACCCAAGGAGTTCCGCCGCTTGATGGTCGGACAACCGATGAGCCCTGCAGGCTTCCGCGACGAGTCCTTCGAGCGCTGCGCGGGAAAGGTCCTGCCCGACGGCAAGCTGGCGCGCTATCTCGTCCGGCAGTTCCAAGGTGATTTGCATGGCGATGGCTCCTTTCATTATCCGCGATCATGGAGAGTCGAAAATCTTTTGGGGCGCGGGCACCGGAGATTTGTTGAATTCGCAAAAACGAACTGGCGTTGCGCGGCCGGCGATCGGTTTCAGATGGCGATATCCGGAATCCGGACGTTCGACTCGGGCTGTGTGCCCTGAGATCGCATCACTTCCAGCACTCCGGAGACGGCCTCCCGAATATGCTCTTTCAACTCGTCGATGGTTTCGCCTTGAGAGTAGCAGCCGGGCAGCGCCGGCGCCTCCCCCCAGAAGCCGCCGTGCGGATCCTGGTGAATCACGATGGCGAAGGTGTTCACGGAGTTACTCTCGCACGGATGCTCGCGGCAATCCCGGTCACTTGGTAAAAATGCGCTTCTTAATCCTGCCGGTAGTTATGTCTATTTCACATTCGTACGAATCCCAGGTCCATGCAATCAACGGTTCACGCGATATGATTCGCTCATAGCATTCGCCGGAGTTCGTAGTTGGTAATTCAGCCACCCAGCGACGTTGACCCTCGGGCCCCAACGCGATTAAGTTTGGGAACTGCCCGAATTTCTGCATCCAGGCGCTCGGGTCATAGAGAACGATCACGTGACCGTGGGACTCGAACGCATCTCTAACCGAGTGGTCCAGTTCGACCGGGCCAGCGGCCATGAATATTGTCTTGCTCGAAAACGTAACCATGGCAGCAGGCCCGGATCTAAATTCGCCTCGTTAGCGTTCCAGTGGACCGAAGCTGCCCATACTAAATCCGGACCAGTACTACTTCACCGGGGCGAAGCGTCATCGATTCAGCGATTCGTAAATTAGTCCTCGGCGGCGTATGCTGCTTCAAACTGCCTGCGCCCGGTTGTCCGCCAAGCGAACCATCCGAGGAGAGTTCGGCGGTAAAGCCGGCGGTTTTCATCTCGGTCACCTGTCCACATCTTCTCACGCCGGGTTGATGAGCGTCTGGTTTTGTCGGATCCCGCACCGTTGCACGGCGCAAACTGTTCCATTTCGCCCAGATTTCCGCTACAATTTCAACGCGGCTTTATTGCCCGCGGGCGCGAATTCTATTTCATCGCAGATCAACCCGCCCGCCAGAACTTTAACCACCAGGATTTCATCAGCCGGAGGATATTGTGCAATTGAAAACGAAGCTCGCCGCTCTCACCGTGTTCGTACTGTCTGTCGCGCCCCAGGCGTCGCAGGCCGGCATCGCCATCTCCATCACGATCGCGCCGCCGGTCCTGCCGGTTTACGTTCAGCCGCCGTGCCCGCAGGCAGGCTTCCTCTGGACGCCCGGCTACTGGGCTTATGGCGTCAGCGGTTATTATTGGGTTCCCGGAGTCTGGGTGGCTCCGCCGCGCGTCGGTCTGCTGTGGACTCCCGGCTACTGGGGGTTCGTTGGCGGCGTCTACGGATGGCACGCCGGATATTGGGCGCCACACGTCGGCTTCTATGGCGGCGTCAACTACGGCTTCGGCTTCGCGGGCGTGGGTTTCGTGGGAGGCGTCTGGGCGGGATCGGTATTCCGGTACAACACGGCAGTCGTCAACGTAAATACCGCTGTCATTCACAACGTGTATGTCGATCGCACGGTGATTCACAACACTGTCGTCAACCGGGTGAGCTTTAACGGCCCCGGCGGCATTGCGGCCCGCCCCACGCCTCAGGAGCAGGCATACGCGCGCGAGCAGCACTTCCAGCCCACGGCTATGCAGATGTCCCATGAACGGACGGCTTCGCTGGACCGCAACCAGCTGGCGTCGGTGAATCATGGCCGGCCCGCGACGACGTCGATGGCCCGCGTCGCCAACGGTGCCGCCGCACATCCAGCGGCCAATCGGGCCGTCCGTCCCGCAGCCCGCCCAGCCAATGTGAACCGGGAGGCGCGCGGCCCGAGCAGGACGGTCGCCAATGAGAAACACAACGCGCCGGCCAACAAACGCGAAGGCCAACAAAAAGAGCCGCGCCGCGAGGAAAAGTAGTACGCCCTCGGCCCGACGCTATCTCAGGATGGAAAATCCGGCGTAGAAGACATTGTTATCGACGCCCGGATTCGCCGCGCTTGTAAATCCGTTGGAGATGTGAAGAAACTTGTAGCCAAGAGTGACCGAGCGCCGCTCACTTACTCTGATGCGGATGCCGGCGCCTACATCGATCATGAAATTCAGCCCCGTGGCTCCGGTCACGTTTATGGGGATCGGCTCGCTGGAAGCGATGATGCCTTCATCGGTCTGAATGAACGGATAAATTCTGTGGCGGCGGCCGAAATCGACCGTAAAGCCGAGAGGGGTCACCGCGAATCCATACACGGCGTGGGCGGGTACGAATTGCGGCAGATATTGTCCGGGCTGCAGCAGAATGGCCGCGGGCAGGAGTTCGCCGGAATAAGAGAGCGATACGCCGGACCAGATCCAACATCGGTAACTGTACCCGAATCCGGCCATGACGAAGCGGCGGTCCGTTGTGGTCCCGATCAGCGTGGCCGATGCGGGCGAGTAGCCGGCGAAAAATTGAAAGTCGTGTCGTAACTGCGAGTGCGACGCGTCCGGAGAGCAAAATGCCGCGCGCGCCGGCATCGTCCAGACCGATATCGTCCAAAGCAGAAGCGTGATCGCCGGCCGCGACATAAAGGATATTAAAGCAGACCCCGCGATAGAATCACAGCAATGTCAATCAATAGGATCTGCCGATGAATCGTCGGGATTTCCTGTGCTCCATGGGCGCTGTGCCGGCCGGGATCGGTTTCCCAGCGGAAGCCGCCGGCTTGAGCGAATGGCGCACCTTTGAAGTGACAACGCGCGTGGAAGTCATGAAGTATGCCGGCACAACGCGCGTGTGGCTTCCGGCGGCGCTCCTCAGCGAGATGCCGTTCCAGAAGACGCTGTCAAATCGGTTCAGCGCGAATGGCGGCAGGGTCAGGATGGTCCGGGGCAAGGTGGCCGACGGACTTGGAATCATAGCCGCGGAGTTTCCCGCCGGCGTGAAGCCCGTCCTTACACTCACGAGCCGGGTCGCGACCAGGAACTATGTTGTGGATCTCTCCGTCCCGCGCGAGCCGCTGAAAACGAATCGCGCCGAGTTGGAGTATTTTTGTCGGCCGACCAAATTGCTGCCGACCGACGGCATCGTGAAAGCAACCGCGATCGACATCACCAAGGGCGCAAGGACCGATCTCGGGAAGGCGCGGGCCATCTACGAATGGATCGTGGATAACACGTTTCGCAATCCGAAAACCCGCGGCTGTGGCGTCGGCGACATCCGGTTTATGTTGGAATCCGGCGACTTGGGTGGAAAATGCGCCGATCTCAACGCGCTTTATGTCGGCCTCGCGCGGGCGGCAGGCCTCCCGGCGCGGGACGTGTATGGCCTTCGGGTCGCTAAATCGGAACTGGGGTACAAGAGCCTCGGCGCGTCGTCGGACAACATTACGAAAGCGCAGCACTGTCGGGCGGAAGTTTACATCGGCGGTCACGGCTGGGCACCCGTGGACCCGGCGGACGTGCGGAAGGTTGTGCTCGAGGAGCCGCCGGGAAATCGGCCGCTCGGCGACCAGATGGTGAAAAACGCGCGCACCCGGCTGTTCGGCTCCTGGGAGATGAATTGGATGGCGTATAACTTCGCGCACGATGTTACGCTGCCCGGATCGGCCGGCGCTCCCGTCGGCTTCCTGATCTACCCGCAGGCGGAAACGGCGGGCGTACGGATCGACAGCCTCGACGCAGACAGCTTCAGGTATGAAATCGCGTCGAAGGAGATTTCATCGCAGGCCGGCCGGACCTGAGAGTCCGAATTCAGTCACTTCGTCTCGTGACATAGTTTCGGTTTTTGTGTGTTCGCCCACCGAGACACACAGGCCCGCAGAACCTCGAAGAAATGCCATACGTCCAAGCAAGTGGAGGTACAGGCAATGATACCTGCCAGGACTGATACTCATCCGGCGAGGGGAGCGAGCCTGGTGACTTTTCTCGCGGGGTTGTGGATTTTGGTTTCTCCGTGGGTTTATGGCGCGAGCGGAAACGCCAGCGCCGCGAACAGCTGGATCGTGGGCGGGCTGATGGTTATCTTCTCCCTCACGCGCAGGAGCAGGCCTGAGGCAACCATTCTAAGCTGGTTCAATGCGATCCTCGGCGTTTGGACCTTCGCTTCGCCTTGGGTCTTCGGCTATACGGGAGACCCCGGTCGTCTCATCAACAGCTTGATCCTGGGTATTATCGTCTTTTGCGCCGCAGTTATAGGCGCGAACTGCGAGAAAATGAGTCATGACCCGAACTCAACCGGGTCCGCCAGCTAAGGCGGTTCGTTCCGGTCGATATTGTATTTCCGCCAACTCAGCCCACGCGGTCCGGCCGGTACCCGGAAGATATCCCACACGTCCAACCAAGTGGAGGTACAAATCATGATACCTGTCAGCAGTGATAGTCATCCGGCGAGAGGTGCAAGCATAATCGCTCTTCTCGCCGGGCTGTGGTTTTTCGTTTCTCCATGGGTATATGGCGCGTACGGAAATGCCGATGCCTGGAACAGCTGGATCGTCGGCGGGCTGATTTTTCTCCTCGCCCTGATCCAGGAGGGTAAGCCCGGAGCAGTTGTTCTGAGCTGGTTCAATGTGATCCTCGGCGCGTGGACTTTCGCTTCGCCATGGGTCTACGGCTACACGGGAAACACGGGCCGTTTCATCAACAGTCTCGGCGTGGGCGTTATCGTTTTTTGCGCCGCGCTGGTGTGCGCCAACTCCGGGAGAATCAGTCACGGTCCTATGCCAACAGGGTCCGCCCCGTTGAGGTGATCTCGTTCCGGCGGTTGACGAGGTAAACCAGCTGCGGGCGTCACCGTTCACAATCGGGCGCGACGCTCGCGGGCCAGCCGCTCGGCGAGAAAGACCTTGAGCAACGATTGGTAGGGTACATCGCGCTGGTTGGCGAGAATTTTGAGATCTTCGATCATTGATACCGGGAGACGCAGCGAGATCGTCCTGAGCGTGGGTCTAAGCTGAACCAGTTTCCTGCGTTTCCCCGCCGGCCAGTCGACGTATTGTGAGGAATCCGCGGCGGCCCAGAAATTTCGTTCCTCGTCCTCGTTACTGAATTGAGGAATCTTTTTTCTCTTCTTCCCTTCCATAAACCTGGCTTCCATAGATTTGTCTTTCGTTCCGATTCATTTCCCGAGCCGAAATTACCCGAATCAGCCGCCGTCTGATGGTGAAGGCAACGAACAGCATTCTGCCCGCGCTCGTTTGCCCGAGAGCGTAATGCCGCTTTTCGCTTTTCGAATGGCCCACGTCGCCGCGAACCACCAGCGGCTCATGAAAGAAGACATCCTCGGCTTCCTCCGGCGTTACCCGATGACGTTCCCAGTTCTTGTCGGCATTGTCCTCATCCCAGTCGAACCCGGTGCAGTCCTCCAACGGGTCTCGCGCCGCCATCTTCTTTAGTATACGAACAACATATACAGCGCCGGCGGTACTCGCAACGGAAAGTTAGACTGGGATGGGATTGGGATTCTAATGCCGTCAGCAACCGCCATCGACCTCGACCGCGTCGACGCCTGCATGGCGGTTGTCAGACAGTCCGCGGCGCCGATGACCGCGGCTGAAATCGGCGCCGCGTGTCTCGGCAAAAAGCCCACGGCGAAATTCAACGCCACGCTGGTCGCGGAGTTGAGCCGGCTGCCCGCGGAGTCCGGCGTCCACGAGTGGCCAAAAAACGGGCGGTCGCGGATTTTCTGCGGGCGCTCTTTCCGCGTCTGTGTCGAGGAGGCGCTTCTTCAGGCCCTGGCCGAGCAACCCCTCACTGTGGCCCAAGCCGCCAAGCCTGTCGCCAAAATCCTGAGACGCGCCTCGCAAGCAGCCGCGCTCAAGGAGATCAAGGCCGCCGCGCCCGCGCTGGTTTCGGCCAACCGCATCCTTGCTTTTGCGATTAATCGGCAGTCGGTCGTTTATTTTTCGTTCGCCTGGCTGGAGCGTTTGCTGCCCGCGCGGCCGTCCGCTTCGGCGCTGTCCGAAGCCATTCGCGAAGGCGTCCTTCAACTTCAATCGGGCGCGGGCAATTACGTTCGCGTGGATCGCCTGCGCAATACATCCGCCATCCGCCGCGCCGTGGATCGCGCGGCTATCGAATTGGCCGACGCAGGCAAGCTCATTCTGACCCGCTACGATGGCCCGAAACCCGTGCCTGACACCGAAAAAACGAACTACATCGAGGACGCAGGCGGCGACCTGTTCATCGGCGTCGCGCTGCCCCGCTCCGAAGAGGCCGGCGCATGATCGAGCGCAGGTCAATCGTCAACCCGTTCGAGCGCGATGTCGTTACCGATCCCGATCGTCCCGCCTTCGCCGACGTGCCGGTGATTCACCACGAAGCCTTCGAGCGCTGCCGCACGGCTTACGACAGCGTGGCGGACCAGGCGCGTTCGTGGTCGGTACTCATGTTCGGCGAAG
>JASHSD010000085.1 GCA_030036985.1 Bryobacteraceae bacterium | reverse complement strand
TTGAACGAAAACGAAAAATCCCACCCGCCTTCGAGCCCGGTGGCGTCGTCGACCGGCGCATTGATCGCCGGGATCGTCCCCAGACGCTCGGCGAAGAGAGCCATGGTCGCGTTCTGGCAGTTCAGCACCTGTTGGCTCGGCGCGCGGTTCGGGCCCGGCGGCGCGGTCTTGCAGAAG
The DNA here is from genome assembly GCA_030036985.1 of Bryobacteraceae bacterium. GTDB lineage: Bacteria > Acidobacteriota > Terriglobia > Bryobacterales > Bryobacteraceae > BOG-234. The sequence continues at coordinate 10,180 of JASHSD010000085.1, read as the reverse complement.
ATGCGGCTGTTGGGATCCGCTTTCTTCATCTTCGGCTTTGCCGCCACCAGCGAGTATGCCGTGGCGGAGCGCTGTTCGGTGTGCCACGCGAGTCCGAAGCGCTCCTTCAGCAGTGAACGAAGCAACGGCGCCAGAAATTCCGGATCCATGCCAGTCGGGCCATCGCCCGGATAATTCGCCACCTTCGCCGTAATCGAGACCCGCACCGAATCCATCCCACTCGGGATGCCCACAAGCTGATCCGCGTTATTTACGTTGAACGCCAGGTTGACCAGAAAACGCAGCGGCAGCCCATTGGCAACGAACCTTCCGCCCGGCTGCATCCGCAACCCGATCGGAATCGGCGGGCCATTTCCGCCGGGGGCCTCCGCGAGCTTGACATCAGCCACTTCAAATTCCGTGGGCGGCGGAATATCCGGCAGCGCTTCTTTAACGCCCGGAGGACTATCCGTGGGTTTTCTTTCGACGCTGTCGACAATCAGCACCTTCATCGGAATAGGAATCTCTTCCAGCTTCAGACCCATTTGCTTTTGGATCGCGCCCGTCACGGAAATCGGTTCGCTGGCATTTGGCAACGGGAGGATCATCGGCATCGACCACTTCACATCGAAGTTCCATTTGCCCTTGAGGTTCGTCTGATCCACCACCGCTGTATCGAAGGACCGGGCGGGCAACTGCACGCCGATCATCGAACGCAAGCCTCCGGCGAAATCGGCCATCGTCATATTCCGGCACGAATACTGAATCATCATTCCGGGCCCGAGATTGACCGAAGATGTGGTGCCGTCCGGGTTACTGCGGAAGAACTTCGGACCATCCTGCGCGTCGCCGCCCGACGGCTTGGCCAACTTGCAACCGGTTTCGCCGGAGCCGTCGGCTTCTTTCATCTTCGGGTTCTTCCCCGCGGTCAGCGCCCATGCGGGAAACGGCCTCGTCTCTTCGTGCGCTGCGAGTTTGAAGCGGTCCTTCAGCAGCTCCTGCAGCAGTGGCCCCTGTGTTTCCAGTTTCGAATCCGCGGGAACTTTGGCGATCACGTCATAGCGATCGAGTTCCAGCCAGTTCGGTCCGCCCAGTATTTTGTCCGCGTCAATAAGGTAGGCGCCGCTGAGCAGGTTCAGCATGATGGCCTTGCGGATTTCCAGCCGGCCGTCATGTATCGGCCTTATCCGCATCTGGTCGTTGTTGCTCTTGGCGCTCGGGTGGATATCGGCCATCACGGCCTCCGGCGCATCGGACGATTGCGCGAACAACGCGCAGCAGAAAAGGAAGATCACCCCAGGTCGCGTAAAATCCCTCATGTTTCTGCCTCTGCCAGTCTATTATCTCCCGGATTCGCTGCTTCGTTGCCACGAAAATGCGCGTTCAGCTCTCCGCGGACGCGTGTTCATGTAAGCTGTATCGATAAGGAGGCAGCATGGCGCAAGTAACAGGCTTCGGAGGCGCGTTTCTGCGGGCCGACGATCCAAAGGCCCTTTATTCCTGGTACGAGCAGCATCTTGGAATCGGCAGCCGCAATGGAAGCTTCTTATTCGAGGCCACGGCGCAGCGGGCTCCCATCGCCGTGGCATTCTTCCCAAGAACCTCGGATTATTTTCCGCCTTCGCAACCCGCTATGTTGAACTTCCAGGTGGACGATCCGGATGGCGTCCTGGACAAGCTCTTATCCGCCGGGGTGGTGGTCGATCCGAAGCGTGAAGAGTACGGGTATGGCCGCTTCGGCTGGTTCACCGATCCCGCGGGGAACCGGGTCGAGCTCTGGCAGCCGCCGGCTTAGCGGCTCGGAACTTGTTGCTGAGCCGCGCGCGTCAGCAAGCGGTGGCGTTTTTTCACCGTCCGGCGGTCGGCGTATAATGGCTGCCGATGAGAATACGCTTGGTCGCTTTCACCCTGGCAGGTGCATTCGCTCTCTACTCGCAGCAGGCAGCTCCGAACGCCGCTACTGGCCGCGGCCCGGGACGCGCCCCGACTGCGCCGCCGCCCATCCGCTGGGATTCGCCGCCGCTTCCCGATGGCCCGATCGTTCTCGACACGGCCATCCAGCACCAGATCCGGCTGACGGTGACCAAAGGCCTGGTCCATCCGTTCAGCATGGCCTTTCTTCCCGACGGCGCAATCCTGGTTACGGAACGGCCGGGACGGCTGCGCATCATACGCAACGGCGTGCTCGATCCCACGCCGGTCGCGGGCCTGCCGGAGATTCGTGCGCGCGGCCTCGGTGGATTGATGGATCTCGCGCTCGATCCGAACTTCGCCCAAAACAAGCTGATCTACTTCACTTACGACAAGCCCGCGGCAACCGGAAATACGGCGGTCCGAACGCTGGCGCGCGCTCGATGGGACGGAACGGCGCTGGTGGACGAGCGCGATCTGTTTTCCGCGATTCCGAGCGGCAATGCGTCGCGAATTATCTTCGGACGTGACGGCATGATTTACATGACCATCGGCATCGGCGATAACGAAGCCATGAAAGCGCAGGATCTGAGCGAGCTTGCGGGCAAGGTGCTGCGCCTCAAAGACGACGGAACCGTGCCCCCGGATAATCCCTTCGTCAATCGCGCCGGCGCCCGGCCGGAGATTTTCACCTACGGGCATCGCAATGGACTTGGCCTGGCGCTCGAACCGGGAACAGGCAGGCTCTGGGAATGCGAGGACGGGCCGAACGGCGGCGACGAGGTGAACATTCTGGAGGCGGGCAAGAACTACGGATGGCCGGTGGTCAGCAACGGCCGCTATTATCTGGGACCGCGTGTGAGCATAGGCGACTACAAGGAAGGGATGGAGCCGCCGGTTGTCTACTGGGTGCCGGCGATCGCGGTTTCTGGCCTGACCTTTTACACCGGCGACAAATTTCCCAAATGGAAAAACAGTTTGTTCGTAGGCGGGATGCGGCAGGGCGAAGTGCCGCGATCCGGCCAACTGGAGCGAATCGATTTCAACGGCAAGTGGGAGGAGCTTCACCGCGAGTCGATGTTCCATGAGTTGCAGAACCGCATCCGCGACGTGCGCCAGGGCCCGGACGGTCTGCTGTATGTGCTGACGGAAGAAGCCAACGGCGCGCTGATCAAGATAGAGCCCTGGACCGAGCCCGGCCGATGAACTGTAGGGCGGGTTGGTAACCTGCGGCGGATTGGCAATCCGCCTGGCCCGTTACCAGGCAAATCCGCCCAGTAAGGAATCGAATCGCAGGGGCGCAAACCCAGCGGCATCACCATCGGTATTGAATCGGGAAGCCCGCCGGACGCGTTGCTTGCCTGAGCAGCGGTCACGTGCTTTGTCGAGTACCGAGAGGCAGGACCCTTGCGCGGGGCACACCGGACCAATCCAAACTTACGATCGCTGCCCGCTCCAACTCGGAGGCGCAATCCCGCAGCGCCAAACCTCGCGCTTCCGGCGTCAACGGTTCACCCCGAAGAAGAACGACACTCGGTCCGCCCGCCCTCGTGTGCGCGAGAATCTGAGGGAAATCAAGATCGTTCGTGAGAACGACGTATCCGTGTTCCCGTGCGAAAGCGCAGATCTCCGCGTCGGGCGCTCCCGGAATCCCAATCAGAGACCAATGGACACCGCGTCGTGGCCGGCCGCGCAGAAATCCTCAACCCACCGCGGAGTGAGGTTCGTATCGACCAAAAGACGCATCAACTCGCGAGAGGAAATTCCCGGCCTTGCGCGAGATTCGCGGCGTATGCGAGGGCCTCCCGGATGTCCTGACCTTCAAGATACGGAAAATCGCGCAATAAATCATCGACGGACCTTCCGGCCGCGAGCGCCTCCACAATCATGCCGACCGCACACGCATGCCGCGGATACACGGCTTGCCGCCCATGACCCCGGGATTCGTGGTTATCCGGCTGAACTGATGCACGTGGCCAGAATAGCATTGATTCGCATGCCCGGAAAGCCAGCGGATTTGCTGATGGCGTCGAGCGCGAATATCGAAAACCGGCAGTTGCTCGTCAATCGGAATGCGCATGCCGGCTCAGAGCTTCATGCGCCGCTTCCAACGCCGCGACCGCCTGATCCCGCGACACGGAGGGAAACGAATCGAGGAATTCGTCGAGGCTGTAGCCACCCTCCAAGTAGTCGATGAAGTTTCGGAAAGGCACTCGCGTCCCGACAAACACGGGCGTGCCACCGAGGATATCCGGATCGCTGTGAATCACGTCGATGGTGGCGGGCATTCGGAAACCTCACCCATATTTTAGCGCCTGCGAAAGGGTGTTACTCAGCTTCCCGAAGCCGCCCCTGCACGAGACTTGCTGCGTATGCGAGAGCTTGCCGGCCGTCCCGATCCTCAGCGGGCCGTAATTTCCGACCAAATCCCGGATTCCGCTACAACCGTAGAATCGCCCGACCGACCTACCTCGGACCGGCCCTTGGCAACGGCTCCAGCAGAGTTCACCGGCGCGAGCCGAGGATGACATCCCAAAAAAGAAGTTCTCACGCACCAAATGGACTCGCGCGCCGAGCGATGTTTCTGTCGTAATATCAGCTTTGGCAGTAGACCAGACAGCCCCATGACGATAGCCGAAACCTTTGCCGAGCTTCTCAAACAAACTGAAGGTCCCAGCGTCGATTTCAAGCGTGATCCGTATGACCTAAGCGAAGCCGAGGGCCGCGGAGCACTTATAAAGGACATTATCTCCCTGGCCAATACCCCCCGTACTGGCGCTGCGCATATCGTACTTGGGGTGAAGGCGCACGCAGACGGCTCTAAGGATCTTGTCGGGTTGTCCAAGAGCATAGACGACAACGAGTACCAGAACGCGGTCAAATCCAAGGTATTCCCGATCCCAACTTTCCTCTATGTTCCAGTACAGCATGAGGAAAAGATTTTCGGCGTTCTCGTTATTCCCACCGAACGAAGAGGACCATTTCAGGCGATCGACGATGTTGGCAAGAAACTTCGCCGCTACGTAATCTACTGGCGTCGGGGATCACAGAATGACGAGGCACGGCCTGATGAACAAGACGTAATCCGGCGATGGTGTGCAGGCGAGGTCCAAAGGCCGATAGAGATACCATCATCCCCTATTACTCCGTGGGACAGACTTCTAACCAAGACACATTCGTTCGAACCGAATCGAGTCTATGTCCTGTTGGTCGGCCCGCTCTCCTCAGACAACGGCTCTCGCCTTGCCGGGCTTGCGGACGCACCTTGGAACTTCGTGTTCGACTTTGATCCGAACAGCGTCGATTCGGGTTTCGCGTTAGCCGTCCAGCCGATCCTGCGGCAGAAGAGGTCTCTACGAGAAATCGTTCTCGGAGACCGCCCAGTTGTCAGGGTCGAAGGTTCCTGCTACTGGTACTATGTGCGGGGGATATCAAGTCGCGTCGGGACCCTCGCTGACGCAGGCTGGGCAGCATGGAAGAAAAAGTACGGCCTGGATGCGGTCGAACAGCTGAGGTCGTTGGCGAAAAGTCGCGCCTCCATGCCCGTGTCAATTATCTCTGTGTGGAATTCGGAAGATTACATTGATACGATCTTCGCAGCGGCACTCGATCTCTTTGGAGAGGCGGTGGACTTCACAGTAGCGCACCCAGAAGCCAGCCACCTTAATCGATTGGCGGACCGGTTTGGCGCGGAGTTGGTCCAGATCGACCCAAACCACTTCGCTGAGGGTTTGCTCTCCCTTTTCGCCGATGAGAACGCAGCCGGCGTCGACTACGTGCAAATGCCAACGAAGAGCGGCACCCGCGTCACCTTGAGTCGCGAAGACCAACGCTACTTGGAGGAAGAACTGGAAATAATCGGCGTCTCCGCTGGCACCGTCGCCGATGAGGACAGGGAGACCTGCGTTGCATTCTCCAAAGGCAAGACAATCACGTGGTTTGAATTAGGCCTCCACTGCGATGTCGACCGGGAAAAGACGGACAGGGTCATGAAAACCGTCGTTCAGGATCTCGGAGGGGGCGAAGAGAAACGCTCAAAGGGCACGACCAGAATCAACGTCTATCATGCGCCGGGCGCCGGCGGGACGACAGTGGCGCGGAGAGTCGCATGGAATTTGCATCTGGATTTCCCGACCGCTGCGCTCAAGCAATGTGTTCCCGTCGAGACCGCACCCCGCCTGGAGTTGATCTACAAGCTTACCGGCCTTCCGATCCTGCTGCTGATAGAAGGCGCGGACGTCCAAGAGAAGCAAGCGGAAGATCTCTACTCTATTCTTCGGGCACGCCAAGTATCCGTCGTCTTCGTGCAAGTCTTGAGACGGTTTTCAAGAGTTGAGGAGCGTGAGCGCTCGTTCTTCATCGACTCACAGCTCTCTGCGGTCGAATCTGCGCGTTTTGCTCATAGACTAGCAGACATCCGACCGCAAAAGCGATCCCGATTGCTTGGGATGGCCTCGACCGGGACGTCCGAGGAACGCACAGCATTCTACTTTGGTCTGGAGACCTTCGAAGATCAGTTTGAGGGGCTCACACAATACGTCGGCGCACGGCTAGCTAAAACAACAACTGAGCAGGCAACTATTATTGTGTTCCTTGCTATCGGCTACCACTATGGGCAACAAGGCGTGCCCTCACAGTCTTTCGGGGAGTTTTTGGGCATACCCGGATCGCGCAAGGTTGAGCTAGAGAAGGTGCTACCCACATACATTAGAGATCTTCTCCGCCGCACCCGAGGCGACGCCTGGCGGCCCGCTCATGACCTGATTGCCACTGAAATAATCCGTCAAGTATTAGCACCCGGATCGCAAGACAAGCGTCTTTGGAAACACAATCTTTCTACATGGGCGCACCGATTCGCCGACTTTTGCAGGGGATCAGCTCCGGTTCCGAGCGCCGATATGGTCGAACTCGCTTCTAGATGCTTTGTTCTTAGGGACGACCGGGATCCCTTGGGCCGGGAGACCCCAGACGACAGCAATGCTGGCCATTTTTCACAAATGATCAAGGATATCCCATCAGTTGAGGGCCGACTGACCGTCCTAAAACAGCTAACGGACCTTTTTCCCAATGAAGCCCACTTCTGGGGCCACCTAGGCCGGTTCTATTCCGTGCAGATGAGGGATATACAGAATGCCCTTTCGGCGCTCGACCAAGCTATCGCTCTTAGTCCTGAGGACGACGTTCTCTATCACATGAAAGGGATGGCGCTAAGGGCCCAACTGTACGATTCAATGCAGAGCGCGATGGCTTCGAGAGAAGCGCTAGAAACTGCCTTAGCCCTCGCTCGAGAAGCAGCCGACCAATTCTCGGTTGCGCGAACCAAGGAACCGAACGACGAGCACGGATACATAAGTCACATCCAAATGCTGCTTCGGCTTCTCGAGTATGCCAAGCGTGCCGTCAGTGCGCAATCAGCTCAACAGATCCTAATTAGCCCAATGGTTAATGCGTCCCTGCGGGAGAGCCTCGATCTCGCCGAAGACCTGCTCGACCAGGCGGCCCGCTTGCGCGAAGGTGAACGACCAAGCGTCCATGTGGAACGATGCCGCGTTCAGATGGATGCATTATATGGAAACTTCGACGTCGTCCTCCAGGGATGGAACAATCTTCTAGCACGACCCGACGTCTACCGACCTCCGATCCGCAGGCAACTGGTCCAAGCTTACGTGGTCCGCAAGAACAGGCGATGGGACCAACTCGACGCTCGCGAAACCGCCCGAATTGTCGAACTTCTAGACCAAAACCTTTTAGAGGAACCGAACGATAGAAGAAATTTGAGACTGTGGATGCAAGCGGTCCGCCGATCCCAGCCACCTGTTCTGCTCGATCAGGTAATCGAGAGGATCTCGTATTGGAGGGTAAACAGCCCGGAAATCGACCCGGTATATTATCTCTATATTCTATACGCTCTAAAGGTGATGGATGGCTATGTGCTTGCCCTGGACGGCCTCAAGGATAGTCTCGAAGAGTGTAGGAGACGGGCGCGCCTCCGACCCAACCGAACAGGATCCTTTGAATGGATTGGCCCCGGCAAAGGACTGGGGCACCTTGTACACTACACGGAGTTGGGCGAATGGAGTACCGATCGTGATTTTTGGGGAGGGGCGAGCCGTCTCCTAAAAATGAAAGGCGTCATCATCTCGATTTCCGGCCCGGAGGCGGGCCTAGTCGAAATGAGCGGGGGAGTGCGAGCCTTCTTCGTTCCCGGCAAGTCAGGGCACTCGCGGGGTCGCGATGAAAATCGGCAGGTGGAATTTTTCGTTGGTTTCAGCTACGATGGCCCTCGCGCTTGGGAAGTCAGGAATGTCTGAGTTTCGTTTGTGACTGCCTATCTTAGGCCGGGGTGAGGGCGCAGACCGGGATAATTCACCCCATCACCAGCTTCAAAAACGCATCCGCCGCATAGCTCACCGCCCGCTTCGCCGGCTGCACCAGATAAATCTTCCGCTCCACCTCAATCTCCGGGACCCGCACGGCCACCAGCCGCTTCTCCGCGATCTCCTGTTCCACGCACATCCGCGGCAGAAACGCCACGCCCTGATTCGCCTCCACCATCCGCCGAATCGTCTCCACCGTAGGCATCTCGATATCCATATGCAGCGGCACGCCGTTCTCGCGAAAACCGCGCAGCACAAGCTCGCGATACGGCGAGAGAACGTTATGCGCGATGAAAGTCTCCTCGCCCAGCTCCGAAATCGGCGCCTGCTTCCGCTTCGCCAGCCGATGCTTCGGCGACACCACAAACGCCAGCGAATCGGTGAAAATCACGGTCGCAAGCAGACGCTCGTCGCGCGGCCGATAGCTGATCACTCCCAGTTCCAGATTGCCGTCGGCGATCTCATCCGGAATCCGGCTCGAAAAGCTGCGCCGCACCTGCACCTTCACATGCGGATACAGCCCCCGATACCGCTCGATGTGCCGCAGCAGATAAAGCGTAGTCGATTCGTTCGCGCCGATCGCCAGCCGCCCCGCCGCGCGGTCGCGCAGTTCGGTGATCGAATTCAGCATTTCGGATTCGAGGCTCTGGAATCGACGCGCGTAGTCGAGCACTGTGCGGCCCGCGTCGGTCAGCACCACGTCCTTCGCCAGCCGGTCCAGCAACTGCTCGCCCAGTTCGTTCTCCAGACGCTGCAGCGCCAATGAAACCGCGGGCTGCGTGCGCGAAAGCTTCACCGCCGCGCGCGAGAAACTGCGCTCGCTCGCAATCGTCATGAAGACCCGCAGCGTGCTCAGTTCCACGCCGTCATTATAACGCCTGCTAATGACCAAGGCGAATCGAATAAATTTGCTTTATTCAATTGACCATGCGGATAATGGCATTGGAGTACCTTCCAACTATGAACAACCGCGTGTGGATCTTCGACACGACCCTCCGGGACGGCGAACAGTCTCCCGGCTGCAGCATGACCGTACCCGAGAAGCTGCGTATGGCGGGCAAACTGGTGGAACTCGGGGTGGACATCCTCGAAGCCGGTTTTCCGATCGCCTCCGAAGGCGATTTCGAAGCCGTAGACGCGGTGAGCCGTGAATTTCCCTGGATGCAGGTGGCGGCGCTCGCCCGCTGCACCAGGATGGATGTCGAGCGTGCGGCCGGGGCCCTCGCGAAAGCCAAACGGCCGCGCATCCACACCTTCCTCGCCACCAGCGATATTCACCTGAAGTACAAGCTGAAGAAGTCCCGCCAACAGGTTCTTGACGATGCCTGCGCCGCGGTCGAGTTGGCGCGGTCTTATGTGGATGACGTCGAATTTTCGGCGGAAGACGGCGCCCGCACCGATCCCGATTATCTGGAGCAGGTCTCACGCGCTGTAGTGGCCTGCGGCGCGCGCACGGTCAACATCCCGGATACGGTCGGCTATTCCACGCCCGACGAATACGCCGAAATCATCGGCCGCGTGGTGAACGCGCTCGGCGATACCGCCATCGTCAGCGTGCATTGCCACGACGATCTGGGGCTTGCGGTGGCCAATTCGCTGGCCGCGGTGAAGGCCGGCGCGCGGCAGATCGAATGCACCATCAACGGCATCGGCGAGCGCGCGGGCAACTGCTCGCTCGAAGAAGTCGTGATGGTGATGAAGACGCGCCACGATCGTTATCCCTTTAAGACGGGCATCCACACTGAGTATCTTTTCCCAGCCAGCCAGTTGCTGAGTTCCATGATCAGCTTCGGTCCGCAACCGAACAAGGCCATCGTCGGACGCAACGCCTTCGCGCATGAAGCGGGCATCCATCAGGATGGTTTTCTGAAGGAGCGGACCACATACGAGATCATGGAGCCGAGGTCCGTCGG
>JASHSD010000976.1 GCA_030036985.1 Bryobacteraceae bacterium | reverse complement strand
GCCCAATATTTCGGAAAGCGTGCCCGCGAGCACGTCCATACTCACATCGCGGGATCCCATGATAAGCGTCGTGCCGGAGTCGACCGCCGAAAACATATGGCAGGCAAAGTGAAAGCTGGGGTGTTCCCTGACAGGGGAGGCGCCGGGTTTGTCGCACGGCGGCCCGTCGGCATGGGAAATGAGTTTCGGCCCCGTCTTGCCTGGCTTTGCAAGCCTGAGTTCAAGCACGGCAACCTCCCGCGTCTCAAAGTGGGCCTTCAACTGAAAGCGATCGGCCAGCAGGGCCTGCACCATAAGACGCATCTGGTCCTTCGTCGGATTGCCTGTCGCCGCCCGCGCTTCTATGGTGTAGAGGTCGGTGTTCACCCATTTTGCCAAACGGGAAAATTCCCGGCTCTGCACCTCGTTCCCCCAGACTTTGTATGCGAATTCAATGTACTCCGCGAGCATATCGTTCGCGCTGAGGCGGCCATTCGTTGCGCCATAGTAATCCGAGGGATCGAGCGGAAAGTTTGCGGGCACAAAGGCTCCCTTGCTCGGTTTAACTGAAGCCACATCGAAGGCCATCCTGCCTCCGGCCTTGGCCTGCCAGTCTGCATTCTGAGCCCGAACAGCAGGTGTGCCCAAAGCTGCAAAAGCGGCAGCCCACAGGACGAATCTTTTCCTCATGATCCCGCGCTCCCTGCCAGTACCAGACGGCGCATCGCCGCGAACCGTGCACCCGAGATCGTCGCGCAGGCGTGGCGCAGGCGCTCCCGCCTGCCGGGCCGGGACTCATCCCGGCCCTTGAGTGGGCGTTGACCGGGTGAACGCGCCGGCGTAGCGTGAATTCATGGAACTCAGCTTTAACATCCCCGACGACACAGCCGGGCGCATGACATCCGGCGACTCCGATCTCTCACGGCAGAATGTCGATGTGGCCGATGGCCGGCAGGTAGCGCAGCGCGCCAGAATCCGCGACGACAACGGGCATCAAATGCCCAGGCGTTCCAGAGTTGCGACCTGTTGGCATGTAATACTCTGATCCGGGCGCGACGTGATCGATCAAATGGACGAAGCGCCAATGTGGAGTTGAACTATTTCCGCGTCAACTAAACGCCCCATCGGGATTTCTTTTCCTGGGATTGTATGGCGGGATGGAAGAGGGAGGTCCAGCCATGTGGCTGAAACTGAGCGGAGTGGTGCTGACGATCGCAGGACTGGTCCAGTCGCAAACCATCGATCCGACACCTTCTGAGTTCGAGGTCGCGACGATTAAACCAAGCACGTTCGAGCCAGGCCCGCGGTGGTTTCGTTTCGTTGACGCGCGCCGCTGGACAGCCTTCAACCAAACGTTGAAACAATGCATCGCACAGGCGTACAAACTTCCTCCCGCATTGATATCCGGCGGGCCCGGATGGGTGGATTCGGAGAGGTACGAAATCGTTGCGATCGAACCCGGCGAAACCCGGCCTTCGGCTGAGCAAAACATGCTGAGGTTCCGGAATCTCCTTGCGGATCGTTTCGCGCTCCGCTTCCATCGGGAGCGCAAACGGATGGCCGTCTACAATCTGACGGTTGGAAAGTCCGGGCCGAAAATGACCGAGAGCGTTCTTGCGCCTGAGAAAGCCAGCCTCATGATCAATCCGTCGCCGGCAGGCGGGCCGCTCCTCCCGGCGCGCGCCGCCACGATGGAGAGGTTTGCCTCGGTTTTGCAGGATCTTTTGGATCGACCGGTAATCGACAAAACCGGACTGACAAAAAGATACGATTTCGATTTGGAATTTTCACCCGAAGGCACGCTGCTCGCGCCCCCCGGCGGCGCGTCCGGACCTCCTGTCGACAGCCCGGATATTTTCACGGCAATCCGGCGGATCGGGCTGAAACTGGAACCTGCAAAGGGCGAAGTAGAAGTGATGGTTATCGATCAAGCCGAGAAACCGACCGGCAATTGACAACATACTGCCGAGTGTCTGAGCATTTTGGCGCTCCAAGCTGATGGTTATGTCACCAGCGCCGGTACACCGTCGAGCGGCTCGCTTCAATTACGCTTCCTTCGAAATTCGGCTGGCGCGCATTTGCCGGTCGATGACATCGCTGCCCGACGATCGCGGTGCGCCGCACCGCGCGAGCGGCATGCGAAAGGCGATCGAGGCGATCCGGCGTTGACTGGAGGAACAGGCCGGAGTAGGGTGAATTTATGGAAGTCAGCTTCACCATCCCGGACGACATCGCCGGCCGCATAACCAGCCGCCCGGCCGATCTCTCACGGCAAGCGCTGGAGGCCCTGGCCGCCGAGGAATACCGGCAAGGCAAAATCCACAAGCCGGACCTGCGGCGCTTGTTCGGCTTTGAAACCAGCTACGAGATTGACGGCTTCCTCAAGGCGCATAACGCCTATGACGATTTCACCCTGGAAGAAATTGACCAACAGGTCGCGACTCTGGAACGCCTGGGCATTTGATGCCCGTTGTCGTCGCGGATACGGGTCCGCTGCGCTACCTGCTGGCTATCGGTCACGTCGACATTCTGCCGCGGCTTTTTGAAAAGCTGTCGATCCCACTCACCACTCAGGTAAACCGAAGCCCTGTAAGAGCGGGCCTCAACTTTTAGAAGCGCTCGCACAACTGGGCCGTTGCCGCTCACAAGCCTGCCCGTGATCAACGTGGAAGGGCGAACTGCGCCACTGCGCGACAAGAAACGGTCGGTTCCTGGAACATCGCACCTCTCGGCAGCTTGGGACCGAAAGTGCCGGGCGGGCATTTGCCGGCCGATGACATTGCCGAAATCGATACAATCGGAGCAGATGAACACGCCAGGCGCAATTCACCAACGCCGGGATGAAATCCTCCGGGTGGCCGCCCGTCACGGCGCCGGGAATGTTCGACTCTTCGGCTCCGCGGCACGCGGCGAGGACACGCCCGACAGCGACATTGACTTGCTCGTCGACGTAACCGGCGCCACGAGTCCGTGGTTTCCGGGAAGCCTTACTGCCGACCTGGAGCAACTCCTCGGCAAGCGGGTGCAGGTGGTGATCGGCAGATCGCTGAGCCCTCTGATACGGGAAGCTGTTCTCGGGGAAGCCGTCCCTCTGTGAAATCACAGCACGCTTATGTGGCGCACGTGCTGGAATGTATTGCCAGAATTGAATCCGATTCCGCTTCCGGCCGCGATGCTGTCTTTGGCTCTCACACTCTGCGGGACGCCATCGTCCGCAATCTTCAGGTCCTTTGCGAATCGGTGCGCAGGATCGATTCCGCTCACAAAGACCTGCATCGGTCGATCGACTGGCGGGCGATCGCCGGTATGCGGAACGTTCTGGTTCACGACTATTTCGATGTGGATTTTGCAGCCATCTGGGACGTAATTACGCGTGACCTCGGGCCGCTTAAACTCGTTATGCGCGCTATCCTCGCCCGAATTGATGCGGACGGCTGACAGATTGCTCTGCACGCGGCAAACCGCGCCCGGCGGTAAGATAGCCCCAGTGGACCGAAACCCGTTACCGAGCCGGAGCGCCCTCCGGACCCGCAAGGGAGCGATCCGGCGAGTTGACCGGGGAAAAAGGCCGCAGTAGGGTGAATTTATGGAAGTCAGCTTCACCATCCCGGACGACATCGCTGGCCGCATAACCAGCCGCCCGGCCGATCTCTCACGGCAAGCGCTGGAAGCGCTGGCCGCCGAGGAATACCGGCAAGGCAAAATCCACAAGCCGGACCTGCGGCGCTTGTTCGGCTTTGAAACCAGCTACGAGATTGATGGCTTCCTCAAGGCGCACAACGTCTATGACGAATATACTCTCGAAGACTTCAATCGTGAGCGGGCGGCGCTCAAAAGCTTGGGACTTTGAGTGCAATTGGTCGTTGCCGATACCGGTCCCATCAATTACCTCGTCCTGATCGGCCATATTGATCTGTTGCCCCGCCTGTTCGGGAAGGTGCTTCTTCCCAAGGAAGTCCACGACGAACTTTCCTCTGGTAAAACCCCCGTTGCTGTCCGGGAATGGCTCGCGGGTGCGCCGGTCTGGCTGGAAATCAAGGACGCCCCTTCGCAAAG
>JASHSD010000975.1 GCA_030036985.1 Bryobacteraceae bacterium | reverse complement strand
AAGAAGAAGGGCGACGAAATCAACAGGGAATCATTCAAAGAGGCGCTATTCGGACCCTGGAAGTATGCGGACAACCAACATTCACTTGGATGGGACCCGGCTACAATCCTAATGGGTGCCTTCACACCAAAGGCGCCGACGGCCATGAGTAAAGCTGGAGTTCGGGCGGCGGTATGGCTCGCCATGGAGAGCCTTCCTCTGTTCCCGTGCTTCTTTGACGACGGTCTTGCAACATCCGGTTTTGCCAAACAAGGGCGAAAACTGAGCTTTCAGTGGGCCGCCTGGGAGTCTCCGCTGTCTCTTGCGACGGTGCGTATCCTGTTGGCCCAGGTTCCTGGGATCGGGGATAACGAAAAGCTCGGCGAAGAAAGGCTTGGAAGGGGACTCTCCGCAATGTATGCAAGCACGATTTTCAAACCCAACAAATATTTGACCAGTTTCCAGGCTGCCGAACTGAAGGCTTGATATGCGGCAGTCTTATCTAGTCTGTTACGACATCTCCGATGACAAGCGTCTTCGCAAGGTGTTCAAGACCATGCGTGGCTATGGCGACCATCTGCAGTACTCCGTATTCGAATGCCAGTTCACAGTTAGCGATCTTATCCGATGCCGAGCGGCGCTGGCGCGAATCATTCACCATGACGAAGACCAGGTGTTGTTCGTTCACCTCGGCCCAGCGGAAGGCCGGGGCGACAGGGTTATCACCTCGCTCGGGCAGCCCTACGTGGCGGTGGATGCGCCCTGCTTTATCGTATGAGGAAAAACCAACTGCCTAATGCCAAAGAAGAACATCTGATATGAGCGCGCTACCTGTCCCGTTCCCCCTCCTTCCGCAGTCGAAGCCGCGTGTGCCGAGGGGTGATCTGCCTGATTACCTTCCCGCACGAATGGTAAATGAGTTCGTTTATTGTCCACGGCTCTATTTCTATATGTGGGTGGAGGGACTGTTCCGCGAGAGTGCGGACACAGTGGAGGGATCAGCACAGCACAAGCGTGTGGACGCACGTCCCGCCGCGTTGCCGGAGGCTGGTGAGTCGGAAGAAAAACTTCATGCGCGGTCCGTTATGCTTTCGAGCGAACGGCTGAAGGTGATCGCGAAGCTCGATTTGGTAGAGGCTGAGGGATTCGCTGCAACTCCAGTGGATTATAAGCACGGGGCCCCGCGAGAGGCAGGCAAGGATGGCGCGCTTGAAATGTGGCCAGCGGATCGCGTCCAACTGGCGCTTCAGGCAATCGTGCTTCGCGAGAACGGTTATGAATGCGATGAGGTCATTGTGTTCTACCAGAAGACTCGCCAGCGAGTGCGTGTACAAGTTGATGCGGAACTGATCTCGGAGGCGGAAGAAGCAGTCGCCCGTGCGTGGGAACTGGCGGAGTTCGGGATGATTCCGCCGCCGTTGGTGGACTCACCAAAGTGCGTGGGCTGTTCCTTAAACACTATCTGTTTGCCGGATGAGACAAATCGGCTAACTGATTTCGACCTGAGCGGTGCAGACCAGATGGGGCTGTTCGATGCACTTGACGGCGAGGTAGTGCGCAAGCCGCCGGTTAGCGAAGGTCTTACGAAGCCAATCCGGCAGTTGATGACCCCAAGAGACGACTTGAAGCCTTTGTACTTGAACACCCAGGGGTTGAGGGTAGGGAAATCGGGCGAAGTTCTCCAAGTCAAGGAGAAAGATAAAACAGTGCAAGAGGTGCGTATCGGCGAGGTATGCCAAGTGAATCTGATGGGGAATATTCAGATTTCGACGCAGGCCGTCCAGTCGCTTTGTGAATCCGGAGTGCCGGTAACGTACTTCTCGATGGGCGGCTATTTTTATGGGATCACGACAGGGCTGAATACGAAGAACATAGCGCTCCGTAGGAGTCAGTTTCGGTTGGCTGATTCCGAGCGGTTCGCGTTGGAATTGGCACGCAGATTGGTCGCAGGCAAGATCCGCAATCAGCGGACGATGATGCAGCGAAATCACGTGGAACCACGGAAGATGGCGCTCGGAGCAATGAAGGCCGCTGCGGAACGCGCGGAGCGCGCGGAGAGTCTCGATGTGCTGCTTGGGATCGAGGGGTCTGCTGCGCGGGTGTATTTCGAAGACTTCGCGGGCATGATCAAGATTGGCGAAGACGAAATTGACAACGCGGTCTCGAAGGGTTTTACGTTCGATTTCGCTGGGCGGAATCGAAGGCCCCCGCGTGATCCGGTGAATGCGCTCCTGTCGCTGGCGTACAGTATGCTCACGAAGGATCTGACGATTGCGTGCTATGCCGTGGGGTTCGATCCTTACATGGGTTTCTACCATCAATTGCGGCATGGCAGACCGGCATTGGCCCTGGATTTGATGGAGCCGTTCCGGCCCCTGATCGCGGATTCGGCGGTGCTGAGCGCTGTCAATACGCGGATGGTAACGGAGCGAGATTTTGTCCGGGCAGGAGGCGCGGTGGCGTTGACGGCGGGAGGGCGGAAGGGCTTCTTTCGCGCATATGAATCGCGAATGGATGCGCTCGTGACTCACCCACTATTCGATTACAGGGTGAGCTACCGCCGGATGCTGGAGATTCAGGCTCGGTTGCTGGCGCGGGTCATCGAGGGAGAAGTAGCGGCGTATCCAGTATTCGTGACGCGATAGCGTCCGCGAGCGCCGAGGCGGCGAAGAAAAGCCGTGGACTGCTCGCAAGGATCTAACTGATTGGTAACAATAACGTTTGATTGGAAGCACTCGTTGAATCACGATTTTTTCGCGCGAGAATTGGGCACCCGCTCGCAATCGGGGCGGCAGATCATTGATAATCGAATAGTTGGCTGGAAAGCACTTTCCGCGCGTGATCACGCGCGGCCTCATTGAAGCCATGTTCGAACTCGACGGTATCGGCTCTCAGGGCCTCTTTCCGCGCGTGATCACGCGCGGCCTCATTGAAGCCGAATTCCATGCGCCAAACAAATCCGACTGGTTTTCCTTTCCGCGCGTGATCACGCGCGGCCTCATTGAAGCCGCAGGCGACCGGATGCCCGATGGCCGCCGCGCTCGCTTTCCGCGCGTGATCACGCGCGGCCTCATTGAAGCGAATACGCCTATCAAACCAGTGGTGGCGAATATGCCTTTCCGCGCGTGATCACGCGCGGCCTCATTGAAGCGATGACGGCCCCAACCGGATGCGCATGGGTTGGGGCCTTTCCGCGCGTGATCACGCGCGGCCTCATTGAAGCTTATTTCTTAGGGCGTATATCGTCACAGTGACGCCTTTCCGCGCGTGATCACGCGCGGCCTCATTGAAGCCGTTCTCACAGTAGCAGCAATTGTTGCGGGAGTTGGTCTTTCCGCGCGTGATCACGCGCGGCCTCATTGAAGCGGACTCGCGACTGGGGCCGGACCCTTGGTATGGTCCTTTCCGCGCGTGATCACGCGCGGCCTCATTGAAGCATGAATGCGCTGAATCGCCTCCAAAGCCCTATGCGGCCTTTCCGCGCGTGATCACGCGCGGCCTCATTGAAGCTGAATGTTTATGCTCCTGGAAGTCGGAGCCTGACTCCTTTCCGCGCGTGATCACGCGCGGCCTCATTGAAGCGGTCTGTTCTTCGCTGATCGAGCCAGCGGTAATCTCTTTCCGCGCGTGATCACGCGCGGCCTCATTGAAGCCCACCAATCCTGTGGTCAATGGCGGACCAATCCCCGCTTTCCGCGCGTGATCACGCGCGGCCTCATTGAAGCGATTAGAACTTGATGTTGGACTAAGCGGTGTCCACACCTTTCCGCGCGTGATCACGCGCGGCCTCATTGAAGCCTATTCCACTCGCCGAATTGCCACCTGTCAACGATCTTTCCGCGCGTGATCACGCGCGGCCTCATTGAAGCCAGCGCAGGCCGAAGCGCAGGTCGCAGTAGTAGAGGCCTTTCCGCGCGTGATCACGCGCGGCCTCATTGAAGCAACGAACAGCGTAATAGGCTCGGTTGGCAGCATCAACTTTCCGCGCGTGATCACGCGCGGCCTCATTGAAGCCAGTCTTTGTACTGGTCTATCTTCTATTCAGTGGTGGCCTTTCCGCGCGTGATCACGCGCGGCCTCATTGAAGCACAACGGAGACAGCGACGGAACTCTACAGTTCTCGTCTTTCCGCGCGTGATCACGCGCGGCCTCATTGAAGCCTGCCGATCCGAATTTCGACGAACTTGAACTCGATCTTTCCGCGCGTGATCACGCGCGGCCTCATTGAAGCATAGTCATAGCCGTCATAGTCATAGCCATCGCGGTCTTTCCGCGCGTGATCACGCGCGGCCTCATTGAAGCGTCGAGCGCGTCAGGTCGCCCACAAGATGCATCGCGACTTTCCGCGCGTGATCACGCGCGGCCTCATTGAAGCATCCTGGCTGGTTTTCCATGTCGCGATCAGCCGCATCTTTCCGCGCGTGATCACGCGCGGCCTCATTGAAGCAGAACACTCGCGATCGAGTCCGAGGACGGCGTCTCCTTTCCGCGCGTGATCACGCGCGGCCTCATTGAAGCGACGAATTCTCAAGCAGGAACGCGGGCGATTTCATCCTTTCCGCGCGTGATCACGCGCGGCCTCATTGAAGCATCGTCTACCCCATCGATCTC
>JASHSD010000974.1 GCA_030036985.1 Bryobacteraceae bacterium | reverse complement strand
TGAGGACCGGCGGGCCGGAACCTCCGATCACGGCGTTGATTTCCGCGCCCGAGGTCTTGATTCGCTCGTTGCGGAAACCGGACGGGAAAAGCTTCTGCCAGACGGGAGTATCGGCGGCGGATTTCTTTGTCAGCAATGCAGCCGCGCCTGCCGCCAGCGCAGTCGCCCGCAATAAACCGCGGCGGGTTTCGGTCATCGCCTGTATTTTATATCAGCTTATTTGCCCTTCGGCGGAATCTTTATTTGTCCCTTGGCGGGAACCGGGCCAGCGATTTCTTCACCATGCCGTCCAGCTTGCCCTCGATTTTTGCCGCATCGCCGTTGTCGTCGCTCACAATAGCCCTCCACACCAGCGAATGCGTGGCGGGATCGCGCAGATCGATCACCAGAGTTCCTTCGGTATAAGGCACGCGCGCCACGCGCGTCCCGAGCCCGCGCCATCCGGCCGGGTAAGTCTCCACCTCGGTCCTGCGCGCCGCGCCGAAACGGTAGCGCACGTTCAGATCGGACCGTCCTGTCGTAATCGTCAGACCGCGTGAAGCGAGGTCGCGCTCGATATCGGAATTAATCCGCTTCCTGACCAGCTCGTTGTTCAACGCCGGATTTTTGCTGTTGAGTTGTCCGCCCCGGATGGCGAAGGTCCTGTATCTGCTGAAATCGGCCGCCTGATCGAACTCGACCGTGATCTTCTGTGCCTGCGCGCATGTGGCCGCGACCCAGATCAGGAGGATCACCCTCATTAGTTGGGACTGTACCACGTAATACAGTCGGGCACCAACGAAATTACCGCGATTACCCCTTGTCGGCCCGCAGTTGTTTTTCGAGATGGTAATCCGAGTAAGTTACGTCTTCGTTAATTTCCTTGGCGTACAGCATCATCAGGCGCACAACGCCGGAGACGTGAAAGTGTTTCGGCATCCAGAGTCCGTCGGCCACGCGCGTCTGCTCGTAGGTGAAACGCGCCCCCGGCCCTACGCGCGCGACGATCCAGCCGATGCTGACCGTATCGACCGCCTCTGCTTCAGCCCTTGCCCACTGCAGGTCTTCCTTATCGATCCACAGTTTTCCCTGGAAGCGCTGCAGCATGGCTGAATGCGGCGCGGTGGCGACGAAGTCGGGCCGCGGCGTTATTCCGATCACCCATGCGGGCCGGCCGTCGACGTTTTCCGCTCCCAGCAAACTGAATTTGTAAGCGCGTGGAATGTCCCGCAGAAAGGCCCGTTCGTCTTCGTATTTGCGAATGCGGGCATCGCGGTCCGCGGGCGGCTCGTTCAGCCGCAGGTTGACGATCTTTTCGTACTTGCGATTCTCGCGGCGTTGTTCATCCTGGCTGAGCGGTCGCCCGTCTTTTCGGATCAGCCGCTCGTAAGGAGTCCCGCCGATGGGAACAACCTCGGAAACGGTGATTTCTTTCTTTCCGTCGGTGTCGGACACATCGGTTCGCGTCCATGCCCAAGTGGCGCCGGCGTTCCAGTCCCGTTCGCAATTGGCTACGGATTGGCGCACGATGGCTTCGGGGTCGGGCTGACCCCAAGCCATCCCATCGAAGGTTATGAAAATTATCAGAAGTAAGAAACGGTGCGTCACCGCTGCCAGTCAGGCAAGAGTTCTGCCAACCCGCGCGGCGGCGGGCGAGATCTTGCCGCGTGCTGTGAGGTTCTTTACAGCCGCCCTGTCAGTCGGGCGAAGCACGATCCTGACCGCACCACGGTTTCGGAGCGCTCCGGGCCGGTGGAGATGCAGCCCGCTTCGACTCCGGTCTGTTCTTCGAGGAAAGTTATATACTGGCGAGCCGCTTCCGGAAGTTCGGTCCACTCGGAAATGCCCTTGGTCGACGATTTCCAGCCTTGAACCCGCTCGAATACCGGTTCGACTTTCGCCAACAGGCGATGCGTCGCGGGCATCTCTCTCGTCATGACGCCGCCGAGCCGGTAGCCGATGCAGACCGGTATCTCATCGAGTTCATCCATGACATCCAGCTTTGTCAGCACCATGCTGTCGAAGCCGTTGATGGCCGCGGAATAGCGGATCACCGGAACGTCGAACCAGCCGCAGCGCCGCGGACGTCCGGTCACCGATCCGAACTCGTGGCCGCGGTTGCGCAGCAGATCGCCCATCGCATCAAGCGCTTCCGATGGAAACGGGCCGCCGCCCACGCGCGTGCAGTAAGCCTTCGTGATGCCGATGACGCCGTCGATCTTCGAAGGCGGAATCCCCGCGCCCGTGCACGCGCCGCCGGCGCACGCGCTCGAAGATGTCACAAACGGATAGGTGCCGTGATCCAGATCGAGCATCGTGCCCTGCGCGCCTTCGAAGAGCAGCTGCTTTCCCGCTGCCATCGCGTCGCTTAGCAGTCGGACCGTATCGCAGACCAGCGGGCGGATGCGTTCGGCGGCTTCGGCATAACGGGCCGTCACGGCCGCAATATCGGTGGACGCGCTGTCGGCTTCAAGCCCGAAGGCGCGGGCGCGAATCAGATGATCCTCCATCAGTTGCGCCACCGCTCCCGGGAAGTAATCGCGGTCGAGCAGATCGGCGATGCGGATTCCGCGGCGCGAAGCCTTGTTCTCGTAACAGGGGCCGATCCCGCGCGAAGTAGTCCCGATCGGCGTGCGGCCCGGCAGCGCCTCCGTGATCTTTTCGAGCACCCGATGAGTCGGCAGCAGAACCTGCGCGCGATTGCTGATGCGCAACTGGTTCGCGACGTCCACGCCCGCGGCCGCGAGTTGATCGATTTCGTCGATCAGCGCGATGGGATCGACCACCAGACCGTTGCCGATGACAGCGGTCTTGCCGGGATGCAGAATGCCGCTGGGCACAAGGCGGAGAACGAACCTGCGGTCTCCGATCAGAATGGTGTGCCCCGCGTTGTGGCCGCCCTGATAGCGAACGACGTAGTCGTAGCGGCAGGCCAGAAGATCGACCAGCTTGCCTTTGCCTTCGTCGCCCCACTGAGCGCCGAGGATGATGATATTTGCCAAATCGGCTATTGTAACGCATTGTGTTACGCTGGCCTTCTATGCAGCTTTCAGGCGTGTTTCAGCAGCTCGGCGAAGAGCGGCTGCCGCAGCTGTTACGCGGAATTTCCATAGGGAAACTCAAGACCTATCAGCTCTATGAACGCTTCAAGACGCGCACGCATCTGGCGAAGCTGAACACCGAGAGCGTACGTAAGGCCGAGTCCCGCTTCTGGCAGAGACTGAACGAGCACGACGAAGAGTTCGCCACCGATCTCTCCCAGGCCATTCTGATTTCGCACATGGACATGATCGCCGCGGTATTGAACTTCCTCGGCGTGCCAAATGAAGAAGGATTTTTCGCCAAGGATCTGGACGCGAAGCAGTACCTCACCGAAGGCTGGCAGACCCGCGCGTACGAACGCTTCAAGGACGAATATCCGGAACCGCTGCTGCTCTTTTATCTGAACCATCTGGGCTGGGAATTGGGCGGCGCCGAGCAGGCGTTTATTCCTCAGACCTCGGCGGCGTAGCGTTCAACGGAATGCAGGATCTTCTCGACAGCGCGCTGGCGCGCATTCACGCGGCGGCCACAACCGAAGATCTCGAAGCGGTCCGGGTGGAAGTGCTCGGGCGCAAAGGCGTCCTGACCCAGCTCAGCAAGGACATGGGCAAGCTCGCGCCGGAGGAACGCGCGAGCCGGGGCAAATTCATCAACACGGCGAAGCAGGCGATCGAGACCGCGTACGAGGGGCGCAGGTCGGAGTTCGAGCGCGCGGCTCTGGCGCAGCGGCTGGATGCGGAGTGGGTAGACCTCACCGTTCCCGCGCCGGGTGTGCGGCCGGGCAGCCTGCATCCGATTACACAGATTCAGTGGGAAATCGAAGATCTGTTTCGCTCGATGGGCTTTTCGGTGCTGGACGGGCCGGAAGTCGAGACGGAGTTCCACAATTTCGATGCGCTGAATATTCCGCCCGATCATCCGGCGCGCGATATGCAGGATACGTTCTGGCTCGAAGGTGGGTACCTGTTGCGTACCCACACGTCGTCGGTGCAGGTGCGCGGCATGGAGAAACTGGGTCCGCCGCTGCGCATGATCGCGCCGGGCCGCGTGTTCCGCAACGAGAGCGTGGACGCGTCGCACGAGCACACGTTTTATCAGCTCGAAGGCATGATGATCGACCGCAACGTTTCGGTCGGCAATCTGATTTATTTCATGAAGACGCTGCTTACCGCGATCTTCAAACGCGACGTCACGGTGCGGCTGCGGCCGGGATTTTTTCCGTTCGTCGAACCTGGGTTTGAACTGGATATCCGCTGCCTGATCTGCGGCGGCGCGGGATGTCCGGTCTGCAAGCAGAGCGGCTGGGTGGAACTGCTGCCCTGCGGCCTGGTGAATCCGCATGTGCTGCGTCTGAGCGGCATCGATCCGGCGGAGTGGAACGGGTTCGCGTTCGGTCTGGGTTTGACGCGCCTCGTGATGATGCGATATGCGATTGACGATATCCGTTGGCTGCAGAGCGGCGATCTGCGGTTCCTGAGGCAGTTTTGAAATTCTCCTACAGCTGGATTCGCGGATTTGTGGACGGCCTCGATGTGCCCGCGGAGGCGCTCGAACGGCTTATCACGATGAAGACCGCCGAATGCGAAGGCGTCGAAACGGTTGGCTTGTTGCTGGCCGATGCGGTTGCGGCGACGGTCGAAAGCGTCGAGCCGATTGAAGGCTCGCACAACGTGAAGGCGGTGGTGGATGCGGGCCGGTATGGCCGGCGCACGGTTGTCTGCGGCGCGCCGAACTGCAAGCCGGGCGTTCGCACTGTTTATGTTCCGCTCGGATTGAAGACGATTGCGGGCGTCGAAAGCGACGGTATGCTCGCGAGCGCGTCGGAGCTCGAGATCAATCGCGATCACGCGGGAATCGTCGAACTGCGGGGCGGCCACGAGATTCCTTTTCCCGACAGTGTGATCGAAATCGATAACAAGAGCATCACGCACAGGCCCGATCTTTGGGGCCATCACGGCATGGCGCG
>JASHSD010000973.1 GCA_030036985.1 Bryobacteraceae bacterium | reverse complement strand
GTCTTAACAGTCGGTCTATTGGCAATTGTTGCCTTCGGCGCGCCGAGTTGTCTTCCTGCCCAGACGGCGCAGGAGCTCGAGCAGCAGCGTGAAGAACGCGCAGAGCAGCAACGCCAGGCGCAGGAAAGGGCGGAACAGCAACGCCAGGCGCAGGAGGAAAGGGCGCAGCAGCAGCGCGAAAGCCAACAAAGCCAACCTGAGAACAGCCCGCGGTACACTCCCCGCTACAGCGCACCTGACAACCCTCCCCAAAATCGTCCGACCAACAATGTCCAGCCGGGGAACGGCGCGAATCCCGGCACAAGACATCCCAACGTGACCGTCGTTCGACCGGACGTCATCAGTCCGGCAATGAGATCCGCGATGACCTACAACACTCGTCCGGGTGGCGTCCACATCGATCCGGCATACTTCGCCGCGAACTACGGCCCTTCCCATGCATTCCATTTCCTGAGGTACGCCGGCGGCGCCTGCATCGGCGACTGCGGTCTGACCCAGTTCCACGGGGAATGGTATTTCAACTGGAATGGCGGCTGGTTCGGCATCATGGGTCAGATGCCGGGATATTGGGGATTCGAGACGGACTCTCTCTACATCGATATCGGGGACGACGGAAACTACTACCTCTATGACGCCCGGTTTCCAGGCGTGGCGGTCCAGCTTACTTTCGTGCAGAATGTCGGCGACGACCTGGCTGGTACTTACTAGGGCAACCGGCGATCGTTCGCAGCGGAAGCAATTCGATGCAGAGAACCCTCCGGGCCGCCTCGGAGGGTCCTCTGCGCGCGCGGACGCCGCAAAATCCGCGGGCGAAAATCAAGGGCCGGCGCTGCCCCCCATTTCCGTCTTCAACCATGCCTTCGCAAAGCGCCAGTCGTTCTTCACGGTCTTCAGGGAGACCTCCAACACCTCCGCCGTTTCTTCCTCGGTCAATCCCACCAGAGAATGGAGTTCAACCACCTGCGCCTGCCGCGGATTCAGCTTCGCCAGACGCTCAAGCGCCTGGTCGAGAGCCAGCATCTGAGGCAGGTTCCCATCGGCCAGCGGGTGGCGGTCGTCCAGTGTTATCTTTTGGCGCGCTCCTCCATGGCGGTCGGAGCGGCGTTGTCGCGCATGGTCAACCAAAACCCGCCGCATGGATCTTGCGACCACACAGAACAGGTGCTTGCGGTTTTCCCAGCGAAACGGTTCCCCTTCAAACAAACGCAGGTAGGCCTCGTTGACCAGCGCGGTGGCCTGCAGCGTATGATCGGCGCGCTCGTGGCGCATGTACGCCTGTGCCACGCGCCGAAGCTCCTGATAGGCCGTCGAAAAAAGCTTTTCCGGAGATTCTCCCCGCTGGCTGTAGGACTGAACCAGCTTTCCTTCCGCCTCTGCGGTCGGCTCTTGATCATGCATAACGGCAAATCTGGTGCGGTCAGTCGATTATATCCCTGAATCACCACCTCGCGTTCTCAGCCGCCGAATTTCGGGTATAATCGTAGCTCCCGGCGATGCCCGAAGCCAAGAGCGTCCGGACGGCTCCATTGGCAGCCTCGGCGCGAACGCAACAACGCGATTGGAGCATGGCGCGCGCGTTTTTGCGCGGCCAATCCGACAAACAGCCGTGACTACGGAAGACTGGGGTCAACTCCAACCCCTCTTCGAGCGGGCGATACAACTCGGTCCGGACGAGCGGTCCGAGTTCCTCAACCACCTGCGCCTTACCAACGAAGCGCTCGCCAAAAAGCTGGTATCGCTGGTCGCGGCCCACGAAAACACCGAATCCGATTTGCCGATTTTCAACCTTCACGCGGGCCTTTCCGCGCCAACTCAATCGTTTGCCGAGGGAGAAGTGGTGCTGGACCGATTCCACGTTGTCCGCTTCGTCGGCCATGGCGGTATGGGGGAAGTGTACGAAGCCCGCGATGTTCATCTTGGACGGGTCGCGTTGAAAACCATCCGTTGGGACCTTGCAAGGAGCGACGACAGCCTCGCGCGCTTCCGCCGTGAAGTGCAGCTGGCGCGCCGGATAACGAACGCCCACGTTTGCCGGATTTACGATCTTTTCACGGCGCCTGCGCGCCAAGGCTCGCGGCCGATCCATTTTCTGACGATGGAGTATCTCGAAGGAAGCACCTTGGCCGAGCGCATCGAGCGTGACGGGCCGCTTCCGCCGGCCGAGGCGCAGGCCGTCGCTCTGGAGCTTTGCTCCGGCCTGCAGGCGATTCACGACTCCGGCGTCGTTCATCGCGATTTCAAAGCGCGCAACATCATGCTGGCTCCGGCAGCGTCGGTTCCTCGCAAGTCCGGGAAATTCGATATTCCTCGCGCGGTGATCATGGACCTTGGCCTGGCGCGCGAGGTTACGCTCCAGCCCGATTCCGAAACAGGAATTACTCGCTCGAATGCCGTAATGGGGACGCCGGAATACATGGCGCCGGAGCAGTTCCAGGGACCGGCGGTTGGACCTTCGGCTGACATTTACGCCCTGGGAGTCGTGCTGTATGAAATGGTCACGGGCAAGCGTCCGTTTCAGGGCGCCACGCCCATTGCGGCGGCCGTCCAGCGCGCCAGGCGATACCCCACCGCCTCCGCCGTCCGCCGCGGTTTGCCTCACCGTTGGAATGCCGTGACTGAAAAATGTCTTCAGTTCGAGCCCGAGCGCCGGTTCCCTACGGCGAAGGCCGTTGCCGCGGCTCTCTCACCGCAGCCCCTCGTCCCTCTTCTCCCGTTTGCCATTTCCGGATGGCTGCGCAATTCTCTCATAGGCTTGACTGTACTGGCTTCGGTCGCGGCTGTGGCAGTTTGGTACAGATCCCGATCATGGCCGGCGCCCTCGCCGGATGCGCAGCACTGGTATGAAACAGGTGTAGCGGCCCTGCGCGAGGACACCTCCTACAAAGCCACCCAAGCCCTGACGCGAGCCGTCGATCTGGACCCGGACTTCGTCGTTGCCCATGCGCGCCTCGCGGACGCCTGGGCGGAACTCGACTTCATCGGCAAAGCCAAGGACGAAATGCT
>JASHSD010000972.1 GCA_030036985.1 Bryobacteraceae bacterium | reverse complement strand
CCCGACGTAAACGGAAACGCCCTCCCTATCCCAGGGAGGTCTGGAAAAGGGGCGGCACCTTCCCCAACAGGAAAGCATGACACCGTGACGCAGCGTCAAAAAACTATGTGGCATTGGGTTGCCATCCTGCCCTACACGCAATCCAGTTTCTGTGCAGCAGAATAGTGGCACAGGCTCCAGCCTGTTACTTCGCCCGCGTGTATTTGTAAGTCTGCTTCACCCACTCGCCATTGCGCTTACGCTCGATAAGCACGTCCATGATGTTCTTACCCGTGCGGGAGTAGGTTATCAGCAAAGGATTTTCCAGGTCGTTACTTTCGAAGACAACTTCGCCGGCCGGGAGGAACTCCTTAATATGAAATCCGACCGGCTTATCCTTATCCTCCCAGCCGCGCAGCCCCGGCTCATAATGATCGATCAGCAATGCCGGTCCCTTATCGATCGCCTCAGTGTCTTCAATGGTGAGGAATTCATAGAACGTGGTTTTGCCATTCTCCATCTCGCGATACATTCCGGTCATCGACCCCGATTCGGGCGCGCTCCAGATCTCTTCGATCTGCTTTCCACCGGCCTCGCCGCGCCAATTTCCGGTCATGAACGCGAGATCCTGCAGATTGACCGCCTGCGCGGCCACCGACGCGAATGCGCTCAAAACCACAACCTGTAACCACATCCCACGGCCATCCTAACGCATTCCGCTATGATTGGGGCATGACGGCGGTGCGCATTGAAACGGTCGCGGCCAAGCAGGAGACGCTGCTCGAAATCCTGCGCGGCATGGGCCGTGTCATCGTCGCCTACTCCGGCGGAACCGATTCCGCTTACCTCGCATGGGCCGCGAAACAGGCGCTCGGCGTTGACGCCATCGCCATCACCGCGGATTCCGCCTCCATTCCCGAATCGCACAAACGCGACGCCGAAGCCTTCGTGCGCGAATTCGGAATTCGCCATGAATATGTAGAAACGCATGAATTCGACAACCCGGATTACGTGCGGAACGACCCGAATCGATGTTTCCACTGCAAGGATGAATTGTTCACCGTACTCAAGAGGGTAGCGAGCGACCGCGGCGTCAGAGACATCGTTTACGGCGTGAACAGGGACGATCTCGGCGATTATCGGCCGGGTCAGCGCGCCGCCCGGCTGCACGAAGTGAAATCCCCGCTGGTGGATGCCGACCTGACCAAGGCCGAGATTCGCGAGCTGTCGCGCCGCGCGGGACTGCCGACGTGGGACCGCCCCGCGGCCGCGTGCCTCAGCTCCCGCATTCCGTACGGAACGCCGGTTACGATTCAGAACGTGAGGACGGTCGAGGTCGGCGAAGAAGAAATCAAAGCTCTCGGATTCCGCGAGTTTCGCGCCCGCTTTCATGGCGAACTTGTCCGCATCGAAATCGCGCCCGAGGAACTTCCACGCGCGCTTAATCCGGAAATGGCGCGCAAGCTGACTGCGATTTTCAAAACCCTGGGCTATAAGTACATCACTCTGGATCTCGAAGGCTATCGCCGGGGATCTCTGAACGAAGTCCTCGTCCGCCCGTGAATCCGTGGCGCGGACGATCCGCTTATTACGTCGCGATCGGCGCCGATTCCATTCTGCTTTTTTCCATCGAGCCTGTCATCGCGAAATCGATCCTGCCGGCCTTCGGCGGATCGGCCGGGGTGTGGGTCGCGGCCATGCTGTTCTTTCAGGTCGTGCTGCTCCTCGGCTATCTGTACGCCTGGTGGATCAGCCGCGCGCTCCGGCCGCCCGCGCAAAGCCTGGTTCACGGCGCGATTCTGATTCTCAGTCTGGCGTTGCTGCCGGTGAGACCGCGTTTTGAGTGGGCGTTAGCGGGCACGCACAGTCCTCTGCTGTCGATTCTCTGGCTTCTGCTGGTCTCGGTGGGACTGCCTTATTTTCTGCTCTCCGCGACCAGCCCGCTGCTGCAGTCCTGGTTTGCGGATTCGTACACATCCGCCTTCCCGTGGTGCCTCTTTGCGATTTCAAACGCGGCGTCCGTATCGGCGCTGCTGGCGTATCCGGTGCTCATCGAGCCGAATTCGCGCACCAGCACGCAGATGAGCGTTTGGTCGATATGTTACTCGGTGCTGGTGGCGATTGTCTGCATCGCGGCGCTGCTGCACTGGTCGGTTCATCGCGCGCCGAAACCGGCCGAGGCGTCGAGCGGCGATGTGACGAATCGGCCGGCACTTTGGATACTCCTTGCGGCCTGCGCTTCCACGCTATGGCTTGCAGTAGCGAATCATCTCAGCCAGGAAGTGGCGCCGGTTCCGTTTCTTTGGGTGCTGCCGCTGAGCATCTATCTGCTGAGTTTCATCCTGTGCTTCGAGAGCGAGCGGCAGTGGTACCGACCTGGGTTATTTCGATGGCTGCTGCCGGCGGCCTGGATCGTTGCGGGCTACAGCATCGCGTCGGCCCAGGGGCTGCTTTGGGAGATAGCGGCATTCTCATTCGCGCTCTTCGTCTGGTGCATGTTCTGCCATGGCGAGCTGGCGCGCACAAAACCGGCGCATCGCCGGGACCTGACATTTTTCTATGCGATGATCGCGCTCGGCGGCGGCGCGGGAGGTTTGTTCGTCGCCGTGGCCGCGCCGGAATTGTTTCGATCGTTTCTGGAGTTGCCGATCGGGATCGCGGCTTCGGTGTTGCTGGCGATGCCGCTGCTTTACGGAATGCGTTCGAAGGCGCGGTTGATTCGCCTGGCGTTAGTCGCGGCCGCAGCGTTCATCATCGCCACCAGTTTTCGCAGCCTGACGGGAGCCATCGTGCAGGAGCGCAACTTCTATGGCGCGTTGGAGGTGATCGACGGCGGCGCGGGCGATGCGGGGTTTCGTTCGCTCTACAACGGCAGAACGCTGCATGGCGTCGAATTCCTGTCGGCCGGCCGCAGTCTCCTTCCGACCGCGTACTACGGGCCGGAATCCGGCATCGGCAAGCTGCTATCGGCCGGCGCGGATTCCGGCCGGCGCGTGGGAGTGGTGGGACTCGGCGTCGGCACGCTGGCCACGTATGGCCGCAAGGGAGATTCGTTCCGCTTTTATGAAATCAACCCGGCGGTGATCCGGATCGCTTCGCGGTATTTTCATTTTCTGAACGGATCTGCCGCGAAGACCGAGGTGCTCGCCGGAGACGGCCGTCTGCTTCTCGAACGCGAGCCCTCGCACAGCTTCGATGTGCTGGTGCTCGACGCGTTCTCCGACGACACGATTCCCGTGCACCTGATGACCAAAGAAGCCTTCGGAGTTTATTTCCGCGTGCTGCGCGCGAACGGCGTGATGGCGATCCATCTGACCAACCGTTACATCGATCTTGACGGCGTGGTGGATGCGCTCGCCGCCGCGTACGGAAAACGAATCGCGCATGTGCACAGCACCGCCGATCCGGACCGGCATATTCTCGACGCCGATTGGGCGATTATTTCCGGACACGCCGACGTCAGGCAGCCGCGGCGGCTTTGGACCGACGACTACAGCAATTTGTTTGAAGCGCTGAAGTAAGGGGGGTATATGGCCCGATCAAATGCGCCGTAGTTTGGCGAGCCGATAGCCCGCGGGTCTCAGGATCAGCCCCGCTTCTTGTTCCATTTCGTTGAGGAATCTCAGGCCATAAGAGCCCCTGAAATCGAAGATCAACGTCAGGTTCGAAGCCGTCTTTCCGTTTGATTGGGCGCCGGGGACCAGACAAAGATGGATTGGGATCCGCCATACGAGACCCAGGCTCGGAACTGCAATTGCAGGCTCAAAGTTCAGGGAGAATTAAATGCCCGAAAAAGAAACATTGAAACGAGCGGCGGAAGATAAGCGCGAAGGCAAAGCGCCGTCCACGCAGGCAGGGGAATTCGTCCGTGAGGAGATGGATCACATTCGGGAAGGGAAGCACGGCGCCCGCTCCACCAAGCAGGCGATCGCCATCGGTCTTTCAAAGGCTCGGCGAGCGGGCGTGAAGTTGCCGCCGCCGCGTAAGGGAGCGGCTTCGGAGGCGACACGCGAACGCGCCGAACGCGATTACCAAAAGGGAAAGGAACCCGCTCACGCGCCATCGCCCAAAAGGTCTCGCGCGACGGATTCGGCACTGAAACGGGAAGGGCGGCAATCCGCCTCACACGCGGCTATTTCCCGCCACGCGCATGCCGCCGCCGAGAAACGCAGCGGAGCGCAAAGGCATGGCGCCGCCCGAGCGAAGCATTCCTCGATGTAAGGCGGCTTCGATGTAAGGCGGGTTCCTTCCATGGCCACGAAATCCGGCGGCAGTCAATCGCGGAGATGGATCGCCGACGTAAAAACCGACTCCACCCATCCACCGCCCGGGCTCTTCACGAAAAGCGCTTCGACCATCGCGAGGAGCCTTGCGTCGAAAAAAGTTTCTCCGAAAGGCCCCGTCTCAGGGCTGCGAATGCTCACTTATTTCATCAACCGTACAGGCAAAGGCCTGGATGAAAACAGACGCAAGGAGCTGGAGAAAGCGAAAGAGCTTCTCTCGAAGCGCATTCATCGTAAAGACTGAGATTCAGGTAACGGAACCGCTCTGCAAATCTTTGTAAGATCGGTGAAACCATTCACAAGCCTCGCGCCTGTGCGCGTTATGGAATCAATGGATTTTCCGTCCCTTGTACATCATCATGATCAAGGGTTTGTTCCGTCTCACTTCCATCTGCTTACTCGGCGCCTCTCTTCCCCATTGGGCAGTGGCGCAAACGGCTGCAACGGCGCGCGGCACGATCACCGATCCATCCGGCGCGGTTATCCCGGGCGCCAGCGTAGTGTTCTCAGGCGACGCGGGCACGCGAAGTACGAAAACCGACGGAAAGGGTAATTACACGCTGACGCTGCCTCAGGGAACGTACTCCGTACAAGCTACCGCCCCAGGCTTTGTGACGTTCATTAAGCCCGGGGTCAGCATCGCCCCCGATGAGACCAATACTCTCGACATCGCCATGAAGATCGCGACCGAGACCCAGCAGGTGCAGGTCACTTCATCGGGAGCCGGACAACTCTCTACCGATCCTTCGGCCAATGCCGGAGCGCTTGTATTGAAAGATGCCGACCTGGAACAACTTCCCGACGATCCCGACGATCTGCAGTCGGATCTCGAAGCCTTAGCGGGGCCGGCCGCCGGGCCTTCGGGACCGCAGTTCTTCATCGACGGCTTCAGCGGCGGTCAGTTGCCGCCGAAGAGTTCCATCCGCGAGATCCGCATCAACTCGAACCCGTTCGCGTCGGAGTTCGACCGCCCGGGCTTCGGCCGCATCGAAATCTTCACCAAGCCGGGCACGGACAAATTTCACGGCCAGGCGTTCATGAATTTGGGCGACGATATCTTCGACAGCCGCAATCCGCTCGTCATCGGTCACCAACCGGGATACACGATGAAGTATTTCACCGGCAATCTGGAAGGCCCGATCAGTAAGAAGGCGTCATTCTTCCTCGATTTCAACCGGCGCCAGATAGATGAAGGCTCGTTGATTAACGCGCAGGCCCTGACCAGCTCTCTCGCGCAGACGCTGGTGAACCAGGTTTTCCTGACTCCCCAGCGTCTCTGGATGATCAGCCCGCGCCTCGACTACCAGATCAGCACCAACAATACCCTGGTGATCCGCTATAACCACACGGATAACTCAACCATAGGCGGCGTGGGAGGGTTTGCCCTGCCCACCCAGGAGACCACCCAGAGTCAGAAGAACAATACAGTACAAATCACCGAAACGGCGGTGTTGGGAACCAAAGCTGTCGATGAAACCCGCTTTCAGCTCTATTACACTTATGTCGATCAGATCGCCAATGGCGATTTCAGCATTCCCGGCATCAACGTCAGCAGTTCCTTCAACTCGGGCGGCGCTCCGTTTTCCACCGACTATACGCACACGCGCGATTATGAAGGCCAGAACATTCTGACGCTGACCGAGGGCAAGCACACTTTCAAGTTCGGTGGCCGTATCCGCCAGGGAAACCTCGACAGCCTGTCCACCACGAATTTCAACGGCTCGTGGACGTTCGGCCAGCCTGTTGCGCCGCCGACGGGAACGCCGTGGTGTCTCGCCGGAATTGCCAATCCGACATCGCTCGATCTCTACCAGAAGACGCAAACGCTGCTGAGCCAGGGCGTCCCGATGACGACAATCCTGGCCGAGGGCTGCGGACCCAGTCAGTTCACCCTGAATGCCGGCATTCCGCTGCAGGCGGTCAGCCAGCTCGATCTCGGCGTTTTCGCGCAGGACGACTGGCGCTATCGCAATAACCTTACCATCAGCTACGGGCTGCGGTACGAAACACAGAACAACATTCACGATCACCTCGATTTCGGACCGCGCGCGGCCATCGCCTGGGCCCCGTGGGCCAAAGGCGCGGCCGCCGGCAAGACGGTCTTTCGCGCCGGGTGGGGCGAATTCTTCGACCGCTTTGCCGAAACCAACGTCCTCAATGCGCTTCGCTACAACGGCGTCGCCCAACAGAACTTCATCATTAACAACGCCCTGACCACGGGCGGACCGACCAGCGCGCTTGCCGCGCTGGCCGCCTATCCGGGCACCCCGCCGCTCTCGTCTCTCTCACTACAGAACCAGGCTCTCTACGAGATCTCGGGGAATTTCCATGCGCCGGAAATGCTGCAGACCGCGATCGGCGTAGAGCGTTCGGTGGGGGCGCGCACCACCATCTCGTACAACTTCGTGGATACGCGCGGCGTCCATGTGATGCGCGAACGCGATATCAACGCGTACCTGCCCGGCACTTATACGGGCCCCGGCACCGGCATCCGGCCGTATCCGATCAACGACGACATTTATCTCTACGAATCGAGCGGCATCTTCAAGCAGATGCAGAACATCATCAACGTGAATTCGCGCATCAATTCGCATTTTCAGCTGCAGGGCTATTACGTGTACGGCCGGGCTTACACCAACGCCAGCGGATTCCCCATGAATCAATACGACGACAACGCCGATTGGGGCCGGGCGCCTTACGACGCGCGCCACAAAGCCTTTATCGGAGGCAATATCGGATTGCCGTTCAAGTGGGTGGTGGCGCCATTCGTGACCATGAGCTCCGGGCTGCCGTTCAACATCACGACGGGCAATGCGTATAACGGCGACGGCCTCTTCACGGCTCGGCCGTCATTTGCGACGGCCGCGTCGAATCCCAAGAACGTCTATGTCACGCCTTGGGGAACCTTCGACGCGGATCCCGTCGCGGGCGAAACCATCATTCCGTTCGACGACGGCCAGGGTCCGGCGCAGTTTACCGTGAATTTCCGGCTGAGCCGGACCTGGGGCTGGGGCGAAACCACCACCGGCACTGCCGGTCCGCGCGGAGGCGGAGGCGGCGGGTTTGGCGGAGGCGGCGGTGGATTCGGGGGCGGCGGACGTGGCGGCGGCGGAGGCGGCTTTGCCCAGCGCGGCTTCGGCGGCTTCGGCAATGCCGGCGGAACCGGAAAGAAATATCAGCTTACTTTCCTGATCAACGTGCGCAACGCGTTCAATCACGTGAACTACGGTCTGCCTACCGGCGTGCTCACATCGCCGTTTTTCGGCACATCGACGACCCTGGCGCAGGGCAACGGGGGAACCCAGTTCGGCGGCGTCGGCACCGCGGCGGGCAATCGCAGGCTGGAGATGCAGCTGCGTTTTCAGTTCTGAATCGCCCGTCGCGGACATGCGACTTTAGCCGCGTCTCAACACTGCCGCGCTGAGAGGCGGCTGAAGCCGCGTGTCCGGTTACACGACGCGGTTTTCCAGCGCGGCGCCAGCACACAGCCGCGCGATATTCGCGGCTACGCGCTGCGCGATGTCGCAGTAGGAAACGTCGGTGACACCCGCGATATGCGGAGTGGCAATGACGCCCGGCGCCCGCAGCATCGGCGAATCGGGATCGAGCGGTTCAGTCTCGAAAACGTCGAGGGCCGCGCCCGCGAGATGTCCGGAATCGAGGGCCTGTGCGAGGGCGGACGGTTCGATCAGTCCGCCGCGGGCGGCGTTGATAATGTATGCGCCGGCGGGCAGCAGCGCCATCTCGCGCGTCCCGATGATGTGGCGCGTGGAGGCGCTGAGAGGCAGGCAAAGGAACAGGTATTCGCTGCGCCGGAGGAACTCCGCCAGATCACCGGCGTTGCGCCTGAGACCGAGCACATGCATGCCGAAAGGCCTGAGCCGCGCGGCCAGAGCCTGCCCGATGCCGCCGAGGCCGAGAAGACCCGCGGTGCGGCCGCGAAGCCCCTGTCCTATGGGTCCGCCCCACGCGCCGCCGCTGCGAATGCTTTTCTCCAGTTCCGGCAGACGCCTGCTGAGCGCGATGGCCGCCATAACGCACCATTCGGCCACCGAGTCCGCATTGCCCGTGCCCGCGGAAGGCACGTTTGCCACCGCGATGCCGCGCTCGGCCGCGGCTGCGAGATCGACGCCTTCGAGCCCGGCGCCCCATTGCTGAATCAGGCGCAGGCCGCCGATGCCGTCCATCACAGCCGCGTCGATCCGCGCCATGGTCGGGATCAGCACGAGCGCTTCCGCGCCGCCGCCGCGCAGCTGCCCAGGTTCCGTCGCCACGATGGTTGCGGTCGGCATAGCCTGCGCAAGATGGGCGCGCAACGCCGCGAATCCGCTGCCCGCAACCACGACACGGATTTCTTTGAAGCTCATGATTCCGCCATTTTAGTAGGCGGACCGTACTATTTTGAGGAACCGACAGTTGCATGGAAATCAAAAAAGGGTATGCTAATGGAGACTGCGCCGAAACAGGAGGCATATTGAATGTTGGATGACCTGAAGCTCGCTCCCAAGGACGAAGACGAGATGGAAGATTTCCGCGACTACGACGACGAGAGCGACGACGTCGACTCCAAGCTTGACGAATACGAAGAAGACGAAGACGAGGAAGACGAGGAAGACGAGGAAACCCTGGTCATTGCGACCCCGCCTGCCGCCGCCAAGCCCGAGACCGCCGAGCCGATGGTGGTCGAGATCATCGAATTAGTCGAGGACGAGACCCCCGAAGAAGCCCCGCCCGCACGCAAGCCCGCCAGATCGGCGAAGAAGGCGTCGCCGAAACCCGCGGCTAAGAAAAAGGCCGCGGCCCCCGCTCCCGCCAAAAAGGCTGTCGCGAAGACCGCGGCGAAAAAGGCTGTGGCAACGAAAGCCGCAGCCGGGAAAGCCACAGCAAAGACAGCCGTCGCCAAAAAGGCTGTGGTGAAGAAAGCTGTGGCGAAAAGGGCCGTAGCCGGGAAAGCCACAGCAAAGACAGCCGTTGCCAAAAAAGCGGGGGCCCAAAAAACCGTGGCGAAGCAGCCCGCCGCAAAGAAGGCAGTGAAGAAGGCCGCGGCGAAAAAGGCCGCCCCGAAAAAGGCGGCCCCCAAAAAGGCGGCAAAGAAGACGGGCCGCCGATAACTCGACGGGGAAACAGCGGGCCGGTCTTCCGTCTCAGCGCGCTTGGTTCGGCGGGGAGACCGGCTTCGCCACCACTTCCCGGCACTTTTCGAACAGCTGGATCAGCGCATCGGCGTATTCCTCGGCCGATTTGCCCGCTTTGCCCGAGAATCCGGCCGCTGGGGCGTTCCCTTTCCCATAGCCTGTGGTCACGGCGATGAACTTCATCAGATCGAGCGCAATCTCGTCACGGTTCTTCGCCGCGTCTTTCGCGCTGTCGCCCGCGGCGCTCTGACCGGCGTCCGCGGTGGGTTTCGTTCCTTCCGGCGTCAATTGATGCTCCTCCTGGTCTTCCTGGTCTTCCTGATACAGTGCAGCGCGATACTCTGCAGCGCGGTACACTGCGACTTCCGCTTGCGGCAAACGCTATGCCCGTAAATGCCCGCCGTTTCATCCGCAAGATGAGAGGCGGCGCGCAGGCACATCTGCTCGAAGCCGACGACGGCAACTGCTACGTCGTCAAGTTCCAGAATAACCCGCAGCATCGGCGCATACTGGTGAACGAGTTCGTGGCCGCGGAAATTCTCGCGCACCTGCAGATCGCCTCTCCGGCGCACCAGATCGTCCGTTTGTCCGAAGAGTTCCTCGCCCGCAACCCCGAGGTTCACGTGCAGACGGGCACGCGTCGGCTGCCCATCCAGTCCGGATGGCACTTCGGCTCGCGTCATCCCGGCAATCCCGAAACCACCGCCGTCTACGATTTCGTCCCGGACGCGCTGCTCGGTCAAGTGGCCAATGCTGAACAGTTCCGGGCCATCCTGGCATTCGACCGTTGGGTGGCAAATGCCGACGGGCGCCAGTCGATCTTCTTCCGCGCGCAGTTGCAGGACTGGCTCGCCCGGCCCGGCATTCCGCCGCGCAAGCTCGGTTTTGTCGCGCTGATGATCGACCATGGGTTCGCCTTCAATGGTCCGAATTGGGAGTTTCCCGACTCGGCCGTCACCGGACTCTATCCGCGCCGCGTCGTTTATGCCGGGGTGCGCAATCTCGACGATTTTCAGCCGTGGATCCACAGGATCGAAAATTTCCCCGAGCGATTGTTCGATCGTATTCTGCGCCAGATTCCGCCGGCCTGGCTGCATTCGGACGCAACGGACGAGACCGGTAAACTGGAACGTCTGTTCGAATCGTTGATGCGCCGGCGCGGGAGGATCGCCGCATTGATTGAAGACTGCCGCAAGGCCCCGGGCAATCCGTTTCCGAAGTGGGTCTGACGCCAGCGGCCCGTCACCGGAATCGGAAACCGTGTAGGGCAGGTTGGTAACCTGCGGCGGATTACCAGAGGGACTTGCAAAATTCGCCGGGCTGAAACAAATCTTCGAGAAAATGTTTGGATAGCAATCCGAATCCCGAGTAGGATATTTGTGAC
>JASHSD010000971.1 GCA_030036985.1 Bryobacteraceae bacterium | reverse complement strand
CACCAACATCGTGGCGCCGGTTCTGGTGACCGATCGCCGCGGCAACATCGTCGACGGGCTGCAGCCGCACGATTTTCACCTGTACGACAACAATAAGGAACAGAATATTCAGGTGGACGTCACGTACGAGCCGATTTCGATGGTGGTTTTGATCGAAAAAGCGGCGCGGGTGGAAGCGATTCTACCCCAGATCAAGCATCTGGGTTCGCTGCTGCCTCTGGTGATCGGCGATCACGGCGAAGCGGCGGTGATGGCCTTCGATTCGCGGCTGACCGTGTTGCAGGACTTCACCACGGATCCGGACAAACTCAAGGCGGCAATCGATAAACTCTACGCCGGCAGTTCGGGCGTGCGCATGATCGACGCGGTGGATGAAGCGGTCGGGATGCTGAAGAAGCGGCCGGCGAATAACCGCAAGATCATTCTGATGGTGAGCGAGACGCGCGACGAAGGCAGCGAAGGCAGAATGAAGGAGTCGCTGATCGACGCGCAGCTGAACAACGTTCTGATTTATCCCGTCGACATCACACAGCTGGCTGTGCGTCTGACGGAGAGGCCGATGGCGCCGCGCCCCGACCCGATCGCCGTTACCGCGCAGCCGAGCGTCATGGGCAACCCGGCGACTCCGACCACCGATTTTCAGAATTACGGTCCGGCGCAGGTGCAGTTCGCCCCGTTGCTCCAGGAGATCTATCGGGACGCGAAGCGGATTTTCATCGACAGCCATTCGGAGGTCTTCGCCAAGGGAACCGGCGGCAGCCAGTTTTACTTCCTCAAGCAGAAGGGACTTGAGGATGCGATCCAGCGCATCAGCGAGGAGATTCGCAGTCAGTACCTGGTCACCTACCATCCCAATAACGCCGACGAGCCGGGATTTCATCAGATCGCCGTGACGGTCGATAACCCGAGTTACATCACGAAAACGCGGCCTGGTTACTGGATCGGCGGCGGCAAGAGTCAATAGGCGCAGGTTCGGAGTCCGCGACCACGGCATAATGGAGGCAATGCTGTATTCGAGGCGTCAGTTTGTCGCTTTGGCCGCCGCCCTGTTGCCCGCGGCGAAAGGACGAGCGCAGGACGAACCCACCTTCTCGTCCAACGTTCAGGTCGTCAATCTGCTGGCGACGGTGCGAACGAAGAAACACGAAATCGTCCGCGATCTGGAGAAAACCGATTTCACGCTGCTCGAAGACGGACGGCCGCAGACGATTCGCTATTTCACGCGCGAGACGGATCTGCCGCTGACCATCGGCCTGATGGTCGATACCAGCATGAGTCAGCTGCATGTGCTCGACGCGGAGCGGGGCGCGAGCTTCCGTTTTCTGGATCAGGTGCTGCGCGAGAACAAGGACCATGTGTTCATCATGCAGTTCGATCTGGCGGTGCAAACGCGCCAGCCGTTGACCGGATCGCGGCGCGATCTGGATCAGGCGCTGACCATGGTCGACACGCCGACGCGCGCGCAACTGCGCAGCCAGGCCGGCGGCGGCACGCTGCTTTTCGACTCGCTGATAGATGCGTCCGACGTGATGAAGAAGCAGACGGGGCGCAAGGCCCTGATCGTGCTTTCGGACGGCGGCGAGAACGGGAGCGACGCCACGCTGAGCGACGCGATCGAAGCGGCGCAGCGCACGGAGACGCTGATCTACACCATCTTGTTTTCAGACGGCGGGTACAACGGCGACGGCAACCACATCATGCAGGAGCTCGCCAAAGAGACCGGCGGCGGCTATTTCGAGGTTTCGAAGAAGCTGACGATCGACGGGGTGTTCGCGCTGATTCAGGAAGATCTGCGCAGCCAGTACAGCATCGGGTACATATCGGATAAGCCAGCTGAGGGGGCCGAATTCCGCAAGATTCAGCTGACGGTGAAACGGCCGGGGCTGGTAGTGCAGTGCCGCGATCGGTATTGGGCGGGACCGCCGGTCCAACCGGAGTGAAGGCAACACCGCGCGGTTGTCTCCGGGAATCGGAATTCGGGCTGGGTGAGATTGCTCAGGGCTTTGTACGAGTGGCCGGTGATCCGGGCACAGCACCTCTGACGCATTACAAATCCGCCGGTAGCGGCAGCCAGATGGTCCAGCAATCGTGGGGGTCTGCGAGCCTATCGCTCCAGGATTTCCTTGAGTTTGTTCATTTCGATGTCCATTTCCCTCATCGCGTGATCAAACTGCTGGTCGTCCATAACCGGAGGCTGAAAGAGAGTCATCGAAACGGTCGCGCCATCTCCGTTTGGAACCACGCGCCCGTAGACCTGCCACGACGCCTGAGGATCTCTCCACGTGTGGTCAAAGATTCCGAACTCGGGCAGCGCGTTCAGCTTCAGTTCACCTTCGCCGAATTTAGTGACGGCTTTGAACCATCCGTTTGGCCCTGGGCTTACCGAGCGCAGGTTCACGATCGCATACTCGGGCCAATTGAGCAGATTGGAAATGAACGCAAAGACCTTCTCCGGAGCTGCCTGAATGTCGATCGATTTGATTGCGGATCTGGCTATCTTCGTCATGTGTCTTCTCCTGTGGATTTGCTGGGCGCGGTTCTATCGCGAGCCGGGGAGGTACTGAATGTGCTCTCCGCCATCACGTCCGAAATAGCGCACGAGTTTTCCACGGACGTATACCGTGTAGCATGCGCACCCCGCGGCAGGACCTTCCTTAACAAAATCCGCGAAGAAGGCCTGCCCGGACTGGACTCTCTTGTTGATGGCGTCGAGCGCCTCCGCTGAAAACTCAGGGGCAACGCCGCTGTGGTCGAACGCCATGGTGGTGACGAAGGACTGGCCGCCCTTCGCGTAGTAGCGGCATTCGTTTCGCAGGAAGTCGACCTGATACGATTCGACCCCCTCCTCCGCCAGCGTGGCGAGGATCTCGGGGAAGGTGATTGTTCTCAGCAGGGATTTTTGGAGCAATCCCCCTACAAGTGGCTCGTTCATGGGTTTCTCCTATTCGATGGGCATTTTCGTGAGGTTATGGGCGGTTGCCAGTTTCCGCAGCGTTGAAGTCAGGCCCCGGCGCTCACTCTGCGAAAGAACGCGGAAGAATTCCTCGTCGTTTTCGTCCGCAAGTTTGGCCAATCGGGGAACGATCTCTATGCCGGCTTTGGTGAGCTTGATGTCCTGGTAGCGACGGTCTTCAGCGGATTCCTTGCGGATGACCAGACCCTTTGCAAGAATCCTGCTGATGAGCCTGGAAACGGCTCCCCGCGTGAGCCCGGTGAGTTCCGCGACGACACTGGGCGAAGTCGTGTCGTCCCCCGCATACATCTCCCGCAGAACGACCCATTCGGCCACTGTCACGCCGCTGGCTTCCAGTTTGCGGCCGAAGGCATGAGAGACGTTGTTCGAGACGAGTCTCATCCAAAAGCCAATGTGCTTCGTGAGTTCACTCGCGTCGACTTTGCTGTCCTTTTTCGCCATGGCCACTTTCATATTAGTTTACTAGGAAACTGTTGTCAACGGATATGATGTGAGCCGCCGCTTAAAGATTCTTAAAGATGATGTGCTGCCTCGCGTCACCGAGCCGGGCGGCTTTATGACGCCCGTAGAAGAGGTGGCGTGCTGGCGGGACACGAAGAACTCAGGCTCCGAGCGCATCGTCCGCATTCCGTACGGAGCCGAGGCTGCAGTCCGGCCTCGCGGAACATGTCTCAGAGAGTCGGAGGAAAGAGCCCGAAGGTTTCTTCCACTTTGCGGATCAGTTGCCGGCGGTGTCGGTTCAGGTCGAGAGCGCCGACGGTCGCACGTCCGCTGGCCGTCAGACCTTCGACCTCATAGCCGTTGAACCGGAAGTGCTCCGTCCAGGCTTGCCGAACGGGGTGAAAAAACGGCGCCCAAACTCCAGTGGCGAGGTCAACCGCTACAACTTTGCTCGCCTTGTGGAGATTGCACCCGGGACACGCCAGCGCCAGATTCTCCAGCGCGGCGTCACCGCCCTTCGACAGTGGAAGGATGTGCTCGATATGAAAGGTAGCGCCCTGAAGAATCTCATGCATGAGGCAGTATTGGCAGCGTTGCCGCGCACGCGTCCGGACGGCGCGCGCCAGTTCCTCCGAGACGGCCATTTACGGCCGTTTGCCTAATATCTGGAGGGCCTCTCCGCGTACCAGTGACAACTGCTCGCTTAGTTCAACCAGCGCTTCGAGTTCATCTCGCTCAAGCGGATCCAGCAGATCATCGTTGTTGCGATCCATCAGTTCCTGAAGGCGGCGATCGGCCTTCATCGGGAGATGCAGGTTTCCCACGGCCTCGACCCAGTCGACGGGCGCAGCGATGGTGGCGCTCATGACATCACCTTTTTCAGTGTATCGCTGGGTGTGGCCGCCGCAACCTGGAGGATCGCTGGTTCCCCTCCGGGCGGATCGTCCGCCACTTGTACAAGGCGGAGTTCAGCCCGCAAGGGCCAGGAGCGAGGTCCCCAAATGGCGTCTGCACGGGTCGTCGGCGCCGAAGGCGGTGGTCCGATTCGCCTTTCATTGCTATTCTCCAATCATTGCTATTCTCCAATCATGGACGCCCAGATCACGATTGAATCCGGCAAACGCTCCGGCCAGCCTTGTATTCGCGGGCTTCGCATCACCGTGTGGGACGTCCTGAGCTGGCTTGCGGCAGGTATGAGCGAGCAGGAAATTCTCGACGATTATCCCGAGCTGGAGCGTGATGATTTCCGCGCGGTCTACGACTTCGCCGCACACATGGGGCGTCGTGTCGCCCTGTGAAGTTGCTTTTGACGAGAATCTGTCTCGCAAGCTGCCGCTTCGCCTGCGGGATCTTTACACCGGCTCGTCGCATGTATCGGCGTTCGAGTTGCTGAAGCGTCCTGATCGCGAGATCTGGGATTTCGCGGGAACGAACGAGTCCATAATTGTCACAACGGACGCCGACTTTTACGAACTGGCGAGCGCGCTGGTACCGCCGCCGAAAGTCATCTGGCTCAGGCGATGGACTCATCCGACGCGAGATGCCCAGCTCGTTCTCCGGCGCGAGGCCGTCCGAGTCGCGGAATTTGCCGCCGACCCAACCCTTGGTCTTCTTGTGCTCAACCGGTAGGGCTCAGGGGAATCGGCTGGAGCAGTTCGCGCAGATCCGAGATCCAGTAATCCGGCTTCCATTTCGCCAGCCTCCCGGGATCGCCGTAGCCATACCGAACCGCGCAGGTTTTGATTCCCGCGCGGCGTCCCGCTTCCATATCCGTTTCCGCATCGCCGACGAAGAGGCAATCGCGCGGATCGGCATCCAGAGCTTCGATGGAGCGCAGCAGGACGTCCGGCGCGGGCTTGCACGGGAAACCGTCAGTGCCCTGCACATGGTCGAAATACGGCAGAAGACCGAACTGTTCGAGCACGGCGCGGGTGGTTGGCGTGCCTTTCGTCGTCGCCGTGGCTTTGCGGCCCGGAAGACTCTCCAGAGCCTCGGTCACCCCGGGGAAGATGCGCGTTGAACCGTGGCAGCGTCCGAGATAGGTGCGCTTGTAGGCATCGATCAGCGCGTCGAGCTGCTCCCGCGAAGCGCCGGGCAGCACGTCGGTGAAGACGGCGTCGAGATGGAAGCCGACGAAGCTTTTCAGGTAATCGAACGGCAGCGCCTCGGGAACGTGGGGCGAAAGCACATGCTGGACTGCGCCGCAAATATCCGCGGCGGAGTCCAGCAGAGTGCCATCGAGATCGAAAAGGTAAACCTGGAACGCCGGAATCAAACGAAGCCGCAACTTAGGCCGGCGCGGGCCGCTCGCCTTCCGAGAGACCGGGCAACCTGCGTCCACCCGCGGCTTCCGGACGGATCACCTGTTGCGGCGAATGTTCGGCGTTGTCCTTCGGAGGCTTGGTCGAAGACATCGGCGGAAGGTCGCCGCCATCGATCAGCAGCTTCACTTCGCCGCCGTCGAGGACTTCGCGCTCGAGCAGGGCTTCGGCGATCCGCACCATCGCGTTCGAGTTCTGCTCGATGATCGCGCGGGCGCGGCTGTAAGCCGTCGAAATGATCCGCTTCACTTCCTCGTCAATGCGGATGGCGGTCTCCTCGCTGTAATCGCGATGCTGTGAGATTTCGCGGCCGAGGAAGATCTGCTCTTCCTTCTTACCGAAGCTCAGGGGCCCGAGTTCGCTCATGCCCCATTCGCAGACCATCTTTCGCGCCATTTCGGTGGCCCGCTCGATATCGTTGCCCGCGCCGGTGGTC
The DNA here is from genome assembly GCA_030036985.1 of Bryobacteraceae bacterium. Lineage (GTDB taxonomy): Bacteria > Acidobacteriota > Terriglobia > Bryobacterales > Bryobacteraceae > BOG-234. Next base: position 5,726 of record JASHSD010000971.1, on the reverse strand, counting down.
ATCTGGTTGAGGTAAATCTCTTCGGCGATGCGGCCACCCATCATGATGGCGAGCTGGTCTTCGCAGTAGACCTTGCTGTAGTTGTGCTTGTCGTCGATCGGCAGCTGCATGGTCACGCCGAGCGCCATGCCGCGGGGAATGATCGAAACCTTGTGCAGCGGATCGGCGTTCGGCATCACCACCGCGACCACCGCATGGCCAGCTTCATGATAGGCCGTGGTCCGCTTTTCGGAATCGCTGAGGATCATCGATTTGCGTTCCGCGCCCATCAGGATCTTGTCCTTGGCCAGTTCAAAATCGGCCATCATCACCAGCTTGCGGTTCTGGCGCGCGGCGTTCAGCGCGGCTTCGTTCACCAAGTTGGCGAGATCGGCGCCAGCCAGCCCGGGAGTTCCCCGGCCCAGCACGGAAAGATCGACGTCGTCGCCTAACGGAACCTTCTTCGTGTGAACCTTGAGGATGGCTTCGCGGCCGTTGACATCGGGCCGGCCGACTACTACGCGCCGATCAAAACGACCGGGACGGAGCAGGGCCGGATCGAGAACGTCGGGGCGGTTGGTGGCGGCGACCAGAATGACGCCTTCGTTGGACTCGAAGCCGTCCATTTCCACCAGTAGCTGGTTCAGGGTTTGTTCGCGCTCGTCGTGTCCGCCGCCGAGTCCGGCGCCACGATGGCGGCCGACGGCGTCGATTTCATCGATGAAGATGATGCACGGGGCGTTCTTCTTGCCCTGCTCGAACAGATCGCGGACGCGGCTGGCGCCGACGCCGACGAACATCTCGACGAAATCCGAACCGGAGATGGAAAAGAACGGCACGTTGGCTTCGCCCGCGATGGCGCGGGCCAGCAGAGTCTTGCCCGTTCCGGGAGGGCCGATCAGCAGCACGCCTTTGGGAATGCGGCCGCCCAGCTTCTGGAACTTGGCAGGCTCACGCAGAAACTCGATAATCTCCTGCAGCTCTTCTTTGGCTTCCTCGACGCCCGCGACATCCTTGAAAGTCACCTTGCGCTGCTGCGTGGAATGCAGCCGGGCGCGGCTCTTCCCGAAGCTGAGCGCCTTGTTTCCGCCGCTCTGCATCTGGCGCATCATAAAGATCCAGAAGCCGATCAGCAGGAGGAACGGCGAGGTGTTGACGAGGATGGAAACCCAGCTGTTGGAATTCGCGGATTCGATGGTCGTCTGGACCTTTTTGTCGTTCAGCAGGTCGTAGAGCTTGGGGTAGTTGGCCGGAACTTCCGTGTGGAACGTATCGCGACCGGTAACAAAGTCGCCCTTAACGGTGCTGCCGTTGATGCTGACGGATTTGACGTTTCCGGCATCCACTTCGGTCAGAAACTCGCTGAAATTGAGCGATTTATCCGGCTTCTGGTGACCGCTCCTGACCACGGCCCACAGCAAAACCGCCACGCATATGAGTACAGCCCAGAAAATAACCGTCTTAACGTTGGAATTCACGATACCTCCGCGCCCGGCCCGCCCCGGGAAACTGTGCATTACGAGCGCGCATCATCACCACTCACGCTGTTAGACGTTGGAAATACGGGAATTGATTCCGTCACTTCGCGGATCACGAGAATATTCCTGCTTTCCGGCCCCGCGGCGAAATCCTCCGCCACGCCAAACCTCCGCGTCCACAGAATCGAACCCCCGCGCGCAATCACCGGCCAGGTTCGCCGCTGCCAGAGAGGCACGCGGAATTCCTGAAACAGCGTTTTGATTTTCTCCGCGGCAGAACGGCCCCTTGCCCGGAACTGATCCCCCGGTCTCCAGTTTCGCAAAAGCAGCGCACCGGCGCACCGGTCCCAATCCAGACCCTGCTCACTCTCTTTATATACGCGGGGGGCGGCGGCGAGTTCGCTCTCGATACTGATAAGACGTTCGGGCGCTTCGGTACGTCCCGGAACGGTGAGCGGAATCTCAAAATCCCGTTCGAGCCGGGAATCGAATCCGATCGGGGCGAGACGCAGCCAGTCGAATGAGCGGTAGACATCGAGGCCGGGAAGTTGCAGCCGGCCGCTGCCTTCGCGTGTGCGCATCATGGCGCGGATGGCTTCGACGTGCGGGAAATCGATCGAGCGCAGGGAACTGCGGACGCTCTGGATGGCCCGGCGCAACAGACGGCGCTGCATGGCGGTGGGAAGTTCGAGAAAGGGCTTGGTATCTATCAGAACTGTTTTGGGGCGGCGTTGAAGATATAAGGGCGCCAGACGATCCAGTTCCGCCGACCAGTATTCCTCTTCGGCCCGCGCCCAAGACGCGGTGGAAGCGAGGACCTCGGGCAGCGCCGGGTTCAGGCCAGCGGCGAGCTCGGGCAGATAGCGGAGGCGAATGCGGTTGCGGAGAAAATCCGGATTGGCGTTCGAGCTGTCTTCGCGCCAGGCGATTTCGCGTTGGGTGAGCCATGCGCGGATTTCCTCGCGGCGAAGATCGAGCAGTGGACGGACGATGCCGGAGCCGGTGACCGGGAGAATGCCGCTGAGGCCGGCCGTGCCCGCGCCGCGGATGAAACGGTAGAGAACGGTTTCGGCCTGATCGTCGAGCGTGTGGCCGGTGGCGATGGCGTCGCAGTTCCCCGCGGCGATCTGCGTGGCGAAGAATTCGTATCGGGCACGGCGGGCTTCCTGTTCGATATTGCCGACCGCGACGGGGGACTGAACCACGTGGATCGGCAATTCGAAGCGACGGGCGAGATCGCGGACGAACGCTTCGTCCGCGTCGGATTCGGGGCCACGCAGGCGATGGTTGACGTGAAGAATAGCCGCGGCCAGACCGAGCTCGCTCAGGGCGTGGAGCAGGAAAACGGAATCGGCGCCGCCGGAAACGGCTACGCCGATGCGACGCTTCTCCGCCGGCACGCCATGGCGTTTCAGCGCCGCTACAACGCGTTCGATCACGTATTGATCTTCGCGCGGAACCTGTTACGCTTGGCAGCGTGATGTTTCTTCCCGAGGTGGAATCGCACGACGAACCCTCGCCCTACATGGCGGCCATCCGCGCCATGCGGGCCGGCGGGAAAGAGTACCCGGCCATCTGGCATCTGTTCGCGTTCCTTCCCAAAGCGACAGATTACCTGGCACGGTTCACGCAGGAGATTATGCGCGGCCCGGCGCCGCTCAGTCCCGGCATGCGGGAGTTGATCGCGGCATACACCTCCGCGCGCAACGATTGCCCGTTCTGACTGCAATTCCACGCCGCAGTTGCGGCGGAATTGCTCGGGAGCGAGGATCTGGTGCGGGGCGTGCTTAACGACCTCGAAACCTCCGCGCTGGATGAAAAGAGCAAGGCGCTGTTTCGATTCGTTCAGAAAGTGAATCGCGAGTCGCCGCACATCGCCGCCGAGGATATGCAGCTTCTCCACGCGGCTGGGTGGGACGACGAAGCCATTTATTTCGCCGTCACCGTCTGCGCACTCTTCAACTTCTATAACCGTTGGGTGGACGCGACCGGCGTTCACCCGATGTCCGAAGAAGCACATCGGGAAGCAGGGGAACGCAGCGCTATTTACGGCTACGTCCGGAGTTGACCCGCCTATCGGCGTCCGCCGTGGCCGCCCCCACTATGCCCACCACCGCTGCTGTGTCCGCCCCCACCGCCAAAGGAACGGCCGGCGCTGCTGGACCCGCGGCTCGACCCCGAGTAGGAACGCGAAGATCCGGTGTATCCGCCATAGCGCTGGGTTGACGAATAGCTGCGGCCCGCTCCGCTGTAGCCGCCCGAGTATCCGCGCGCATTGCCGGCGTAGGAGCGGGCCGTATTTCCCGCATAGGATCGCGCCGAATTTCCGGCATAAGACCGAGCCGCATTTCCGGCGTAAGAACGCCCGGCATTACCGGCGAAGGACCGCGCCGAATTTGCCGCATAAGATCTGGCCGATCCGCCCGCAGCGCGGCCCGCAGCAAAGCGTGCGTTGTTGTATCGCGCCGCGACAGCTCTGTTCGCGTAGCCTACGCCGGCGCGATGGTAAGGATCATGCGCCCAAGCATAGCGGCCGCCGCCGAACCCGCCCCCGTAGAACCCATGTAATCCGAAGTGGCCGAAGAACAGGCTGTTGACGAAAAGGCCCAGTCCGGCTCCAAACCAGCCCAACCCCCAGCCCCAGCCCAAGCCGAAACCGCCCCAGCCGAAACCGATCCATCCGGGGAAGAAGCCGCCGAGGTAAATTCCGGGACCGAAGCCGAAGCCGTAAGAGATCGGCGGGTACCACAGCGGCGGATAATAACCGTACGCGGGCGGACCCCAGATGTAATCGGGGTCGTAGACCGGAACGTAAACCGTTTGCGGCTGAGTCGGTTCGATAACCACCGCGCTCTGCCCGTTCTGCGTCTGGGTGGTAACGGTCTGCTGCCCGTTCGAAGAAAGCCTGCCGTTCTGTTGCGCGCGCACGCGCATGGTTTGCACGGCGGCCATCACGTCGTTCTGCTGCGCCAGAAAGGCGTTGCCGAGATCGGTGGTCCATTGAATGTCGCGATTCAGCATGGCGACGACATCGGGGAATGCAACCAGCGCCTGCACGCTGGGATCCCAGTTCTGCTGTCTGGCTGCGTTCATCAGATCGGCGCCGTGAAGATTGCCGTGCTGCTGCAGCCACTGGCCCACTTCGACCACTTCAAGAGGATAGGTTGAAGCCGCGAGAATCTGGCCGAGCAGCGGGTCGGGATAGAGCGCGATGGGCGCGATGAGATTATCCAGCTGAGCGGGCGTCAGCAGCGGCTGTTGTCCGGTCGGCGCTGGCTGGGCGGGATACGTTTGTTGCGGCGCGGGGTATTGCGTGGCGGGCGGATACTGCTGCGGCGCGGGGTATTGCGCCGCCGGGTATTGCGGGTATTGAGGATATTGACTCGGAGCCGGATACTGCTGCGTCCCCGGATATTGCGGCAGATACTGCGCCATCAGCGCGCCGGACGTAAACACAAATACCGATACGACGCAAACCAGGCTGACCGCCTGCCTGGCCGTTTCTCCAAGACCCGTGGTACGCTTCAGCACATCATCCGATTTTGCCGTTATCATGCTCCCGCCTCATCCACACAGAAGGCAACTGTGCGGCCAAAACTTACAGATTGATTATAAAGGCAATTCGAAGCGGTTGAATGACTCACGCCAGGCTGAAAACCACCAGCGTGTGCGCCCACGGCCAGCTTCCTCAGCGCTGGCTGGCTTCGCCCGTCGCCACGCGCCGGTTGAATCGCGCCGATTCCCCTCGCGGGATGCTGAGCGATTTCCAGTGTTCGTGGCGCAGGTGCTTGGCGAGAAATACGATTTGGCCGCTGTGATACGAATAATGAGCGAGTTGACGGTTGATGCACTGCATCACCGAATGCCGCTCGCCCCGAATCGTCGTGACGCGTGTCAGGTCGGCATCCGTCAGCGGCTCGATGGCCGCAAACAGACACGCCCAACCTTCATCCCACATCCGCATAACGGCCTCGCGGGTGGCCGGGGGATCGTTGAACTCCGCGTCGCGATCGCGGCCGGGCTTTTCGCCATCGGCGTCGGGAAAGCCTGCCCATCGCGAGATCATGTTGCCGGCCATATGCTTCACGACGATCGCGACGGAATTCATTTCGTCGTCGAGAGCGGCGAAGAGCTGCTCGTCGGTGAGCTGATTCATGGCCCGCTCGGCGAGATCCTTGTAATAGTGGAATAGAGAAAGCGAATCTTCGAGATACGAAGTGGTGAACCGGAGAGCCACGACCTGCTCCTATGTTTCCCAATATATCCCGC
>JASHSD010000970.1 GCA_030036985.1 Bryobacteraceae bacterium | reverse complement strand
TGGGTAAGGCGTTGACAGAAAGCCGACGCGCGCTGAGCGCGAAGGGTTGAACCATGCCGTCGCCAGCGATCACCTTCGACCGCGAGGATTTGCCGTTTCCCGGTTCGCTCCCGGAGTTCCAGCGGCTGTTTCCGAATGATGCCGCCTGCGCGGCTTACCTCGAAGCGATCCGCTGGCGACACGGCTTCGCGTGCATGTGGTGCGGTGAGCGAGGCGAGCCTTTTCGGTTCGCCAACCGCCCGCATGTGCTCCGCTGCCGCAAGTGCCGAAAGGACAATGCGCTGACGGCGGGAACCGTCATGGAGCGCACGCACACGCCGTTGAGCGTGTGGTTTTGGGGAGCCTATCTGGCATCGTCGCTGACGCCCGGCCTGTCCGCGATCCAGTTCCAACGCCAACTTGGCATCGGACGATACGAGACCGCATTCCAAATCCTCCACAAGCTGCGCGCCGGTATGATGCGGCCAGACCGCGATCAGATCGGCGGCTGGCCGGGCGAGCATGTCGAGGTTGACGAGACATGGATCGGCGGCGCGACGCGCGGCGGCGGCAAGGGCGTCCACGATCAGACGCTCGTCATCGGCGCTGTCGAGGTCAAAGACCGGAAGCCGAAGAAAGGCGCGAAGCCGCGCCGTGGTGGCCGCTATGCCGGGCGCGTCCGCCTTGATGTTGTGCCCGACCGCACGGCTCTGTCGCTGACGAGCTTCGTTCAGAACGCAGTGCAACCCGGCACTATGGTCATCACCGACGCCGCGCCGAGCTATGCCCGGCTGCGCGAAATCGGATACGAGCACTTGCCCGTGGTGGAGGCTGGCAATCCCGACATTGCCGAACAATACCTGCCCATCGTGCATCTCGTTTTTAGCAACTTGAAGTCGTGGCTGCAAGGCTGTCACCACGGAGTCAGCCCGCAACACCTTCAGGCTTACCTCAACGAGTTCACTTTCCGATTCAACCGGCGCTTTTACCCCTTCAACGCCTTCCGTTCTCTGCTCGGAATAGGGTCGAATGCCCCTGCGCCGACCTACGAAGGGCTTTATACGGGCAGTTGGCACCACGCTAACTGTAGTAGTCATGGGTGAAAACCGGATAAGCACGGAAAGTACGGCTTTCATCATTTCGGTGAGTTCCCTACTTCGACTACGATCGGTGGGTGTGCTGTTCCAAGAATGCGGACATGCACATGCGCGCCAGCGGTAAGACGCGCCAACTCATCGGGGGTCGGTTCCCACGCCGTCACCATGCATGGCGTTTCGGTGCCGTTTACGGCTTCCTCGATCAGCTCGTCGCGAACAGGAAGGCCGAAATAGCCCTGGTTTTTGCCCAGCACGCGGGTCGCCCCAGCGACGCCAGAGGTCATAATGCCTTTGGCACCATCCGCGAGCTATAAAGGGCTTTTCACAGCCTTCAATTGAGCAGTGCGCTTTCATGGTTGGACGTCCCTGAACGCATTGGCGCGAACCGCAATCAGTTCCAGAATATCATTCCGCGTGGCCAAGCCGAGGCCACTGATTCCTCCGATATTTTCGTTCTGAAGCGTATCGACCTCGTGAATATCCCTTGCAGCGGCAATCTTCTGGCGCAGCTCGTATTCGGCCCGACGTTTGTCGCCGAAGTCGACGACATACCAACCCTCGGGGCGGGGCTCTGAAGCTCCGTGATCTTTGGTGGCGTTGACCTGTTCGGGCTCAAGATGCTCACCCGGCTCAAACGGCACTTCGGCATCGGCCTCGCGCGCGACCTCAACAGCTTTCTCCAATGCATCTAGCTTGTAGCCGCCGATTGCCAGTTGCGGATGCGGCTCATCGCTTGGGAATTCCTCCGCGACCGTCACTTCCTCGCGCTTGAGCGAGCCGTAGACGACGCGGAGCGCTCCGACATCCTCCGGGAGAAAATCATCGATCTTCCGGCCGCGCTTTTTTTCAAGCTGCGCGACGGTGACGCCGATCGCTTCGAATGCCGCCCGTAGGTCGGCGATGCGCATCGGTAGCGGCTTACCCCCGCCGTGGTCCAAAGTCCGGCGGCAAATCTCGGCGGCCTCGGCCTTGAACCATACCGGCAGGACGGCGAAAATCGCCTCGCGCAGCCGGCGGCCGGCAAAGCTGGCGTTGTTCTCGTATATCTCCTGGGTTCCAACGAGACGCTTGCGCTTTTCGCCGCTGCCGCGCGCATGCGGCACGACGAACGTGATTTCGCTGCGGGCGTTGCGCTCCAAATCCCATGCAAAGGCGAGCAATTCGGACTGGCCGCGGATATCATCGCGTGCCAACTCTTTGACACCATAGTCGATATTGCCCCAGCAACGTGCAAGCTCGCGCGCCAGATGGATGGTTTCACCGTTCACATAAGCGTCGTGCCATTTGCCGTTCTCGTCTTTTTCTTTGCCGCGCTGGACGCGAAAGAACGCGCGGTCGGCCAAGGCTTGAATCGCGCACACGTCGCGCATCTCGGCTATCGCCGCTGTCCGGTCCCGCGGGCGGTCCATCGCGATCATTACCGCAGCACGCACCTCGGCGATGGCGCGGGCTTGCTCTACCTGCGTCGCCTGGCCAGCGGCTTGACGTGGCGCGACGGCCCCGCCAGCGTCGCCAGCAAACCGGTTGTCGAGTTCCTGAAGGTCGCTCATTGTTCCCAAACCCATACGTTCCATCCGCCCTGCCGATCGCGCTCGACGGTCACATGGGGCAACGGCAAGCTCTCAAGCGCTGCCAGCTTTTCGATGTCAGCGGCAAAGGCGTCTGCCTCTTCTCTGCTGCTGCAATGGCTTTGTAGCCATGCTCGCGATGTGTCTGGATCGCAGTCCATCATGCAGCGTCGCCAACCATCTTGCGCGCTGCGTATCGGCGAACCTCTTTTCGGACGCCGATCAATTCGCCGGGCTTTGGTTCGCGCCCTGGATTTTCAGGTGTCACCGAACAGGTGACAGACCAACCCCCGCCATAGCCGCGCTTGTGCCCGTCGAGCAGTGCCGCGACACGGTTCTTGGCTTCCTCGTATTCGCGGTTGATCTGTCGCCGGGCTTCGCCGGCCGCGAAAAACGCGTGCACGGCCTCGGGCCATTCATTCGACATCGACATGTCGATGGCATCGTCGATGATCTCGGGATAGAGCGATGCGAGGACGGCGGACGCACTATCGGAACCATCGACCGGCGGCTCTCGGCCAGCTTCGATCGACTCCCAAAACTCTGTCACGCGGCGGCGTATTTCAGCGATGATACGCGATCGCGCCTTGTACCGATAGACGCGCAGGTCATTGCCGCCGACCAAGGCCGCAACCGCTCCCCAGCTAAAGCCAGTTGCACAAAGTTGGTGCTGAAGCTGCAATAAAACCGGGAAAGGTGGCTCGCCTTCGGTCCACGATCTCCGGTGCACAAGCCAATCAACCGCCTTGGTTTCCAGGACGCCCGGCCCGTCTTC
>JASHSD010000969.1 GCA_030036985.1 Bryobacteraceae bacterium | reverse complement strand
CGGAAAAGCTGTTCTGCGCGGCCTCGTCCGACTCATAGTAGTTATTCGCGTTCACGTCGGCGGGCGCGATGCCGGCATCGTCGAGGAGTGTTACAACCTGGGACAGGTCCGCGAGTTCATAACCCGGGTTGGCGGCGAGCGCCTGATCGGGCGAATCGCCCAGGGTCACGGGAGCGGCAAGCCACGTGTACCCGGTCGTGGTGTCCACGATGACATCGGTGTCGGAAGTTTCGGTAATGAGGTCCGCCGATGCCGCGCTCGCGCCGAAGGCAACGAGCGCGACCAGTGCGGCGCTACAGGCTGGAAATCTGTTCATTTTGATTTCTCCTTTCCTGCAATATTGGTTTCGCGGCTACGGGACCACCGTGGTCCAAAGGTTGACCGTGTTCGAGTTGTCATCGACGAACGCGAGGCGCACTGTGCCCCAGCCTATGTTGAGCATCGTGAGTCCGAAGGCCCCGCCGTTGTTGGGATCGATGGACATCTGCCCGACGAACTCGCCGGACAATGTGAATTCATCCAGTTCGCTGGGCTGATTCGGATCGGCATTGGACCCGTCGCTGTTGGCGACAAGAAAATGCCCGTCGGGAAGAATGGTCAGGTCGAGCGGACCGTGCAGGTGAGTGGAATCCTGAAACACGAGTACCGGCGTAACGGCGATCGTGGCCGCGGTCGCGGCCGGAATCGCGTAGATCGCGTTGTCGTCGGACGAGGCGACGTAGAGAGTATCGTTCGAAGGACTGTAGACGAGGCCGGAAGGCCCCAGTTCCAGAGCCGCGGGGTCGGGCCGATGATTGAAACCGGTCGCGATGACGGTGACGCCGGCGTTGAGGCCGCCGAGGCTGTAACTGATATCGAAGCGGGAGACAGTGCCCGTCAGCACGTTCGAAACAAAAACGTGCGCCGTGCCTGTCCCGTTGGTCCCGAGGTCGTCAACGGCCATGCCCCACGGCCCGTTGACGGTCTGCTGCGTGCCGATTGTGCCTGCGAACTGGCCGTTCCGGGTCAGGACGGAGAGATTACCGGGCTGTGCCGTGGCGGAAGTTCCGTCGGCGGTCGGCATGTTGCCGATCAGGACAGAGCCGTTGGAAAGCACGCCGATCGCGGCGGTGAGGCCCCTCTGGGGGGACGGCGCGGTGTAGAAAGTGGTTCTGTTTCCCGCGGCGTCGATGCGCAGGATCGTCGTACCGAGTCCCTGCAGGTTCTCATTGTTGTTGAAATTGGATATCAGGACGTCGCCGGGCTGGATGCCGCTGCCCGGCTGGATTGTCTTCAGAACAATCACGACGCCGTAGGGATTCACGTCGCCGTTCGAAGGAACGGTCGACGCAACCGGCGGCTGAATGGGAAAGATGCTTTGGGTGGTCTGGGCGGTCATGGTGGCGGCGAGCGCGACGAGACCGAAAACAGAAGCTGTCGTGATGTGCATGTTCGTTCTCCTTGGAATGTTTTCTGCGTGGAATGGTTTTCCGCGTGGATGAAATCTGCGATCAGCCGCGCGCCCGGCGCCGCAACATGCCGACGCCGGCGAGAAGCAGCCCAGCCGTGAACATCGTGAGCGTCCCCGGCTCGGGCGCCGCGGCCGCCGTCGCGACCTCGATGTTGTCCACGGCGAAATCCGGGGACGACGTCGAGATCACGACGTTGTTGAAGGTCCCTTCATCGAATGCGATTTCGCCTTCGGGAAAGGTGAATCCGGAAAGAAATTCGCCGGTCGAGGTGTTCGAGCCGACCTCTGTTGTGTTGTCGTAAGCGGTAATAGTGAGCGGCGATGCGCTGGAAAAATCGGCTGTAGCGAAATCGAGCACGATGGCGGAGAGGCTCTGGCTGAAATCGATATCAAGCGCGATATCGTTCGCGCCGGCCGGACCGGGATCGCCCAGTACATTTCCGGTCAGGGTTTCGAAGATGCTCGGATAGATGACGAATCCGCCGGGATCGTCCGAGCTGGAGAAGGTCGCGGAGACTCCGTTGTTGGTATCCGTGAACGTTGTTGAGGCGCCGGGTGTGTCGTTGTCGAAATTGAACACGGCGATGGTTTCTGCGTGAGCCGCGGCACTGCACAGTGCGAGGGCGGCGAACAATTTGGCGGCGAACGGTTTGAATGTGGCGTTCATAATGTGTCCTCTGTCTGATAAGCGATGAATCGAAGCGAATCCCCTCATGCGCGGCGACGAAACATCCCGACGCCGATAAGACCGGCGCCGAGGAGCAGGAAGCTTGCAGGTTCGGGCGCCGCCGGGGGCGCGGGCGTGTAGCTGTAGACGACATCGCCGCTGACATTCGCGGTGAACTCGCTGCAGCCGCTGGGTGTGTCCGCCGTTCCGCGGCAGGCGGTGAATGGGGTGAACGTCAGGCCGACGGTTCCGGCGTTTTCGAAATCCGTCAAGTCGGCAGCCGGGATGTTGAGGCTGCCGGTTTTGGTCTGCTCGTCGCGCCCATCCATGGTCGGGAAATCGATGGCGCCGAGTAGAGTGTTTCCAAGGTAGATATCGATGTCGCTCGACAGAGCGTCGCCCTGTAGGATGACTGCGGACGCGG
>JASHSD010000968.1 GCA_030036985.1 Bryobacteraceae bacterium | reverse complement strand
CATCGGTATTGGCCGCTACCTTCTTCATAATGGCCATGGCGTCTTCGCCTCGAGCGGTTGAAGCGATGCACAAGATCAGCGCCGACAGCTTCGCGTAGCCCATATGGAGCTAATACGTCCGGGCCGCGCCGCAGATGGCGGAAATCTACTCGAACAAAATCGGCCGGACGCGCTCGCGCAGCCGGTCAAGCTCGCCGGCATTGTGGCGCAGGAGTTCGTGATTCCAGATCGTATTTGTTCCCTCGCGGCAATCCTTGGCCATGTCCAGTCCGATATCTTCGTACGTGCGCCCGGCTTTGAGCCGCTCCGGTTGGGTCAGGACCCCGAGAATAAAGACTCGATCGGCCAACTCGGCGGGCACCTCATGTCTCGCTTCGAGAATCCGGCTCTCCCTGCCATCGAAGTCGATCAGCAAAATCATGAAGCGCTTCGGATACCTGTTCATCTGTCGGACTCGGCTATTGTAGTGTCCAGAAAATATCCGGACAGTTCTATATGGTTCGGACACGCGACTTCAGTCGCGTTTTTACGTGTTGCACCCAGGAATGCGACTGAAGTCGCATGTCCTGTCATCTCCTGGACGCTACAATATCGTCACGCAATGCCGCCGCGGACGTTTCCCGATAGTATGGAGGCATGGAATCGCCTGAAGCGGTCGAGGTTGTCGAACCACCTGTATCCGAACCCACAACTCCGGAAGTGGAAGAGCTTCCCATCCTCGCGGTTCGGGACAGCATCCTGTTCCCGAGCGCCCTGCTGCCGTTGAGCGTGGGGCGGCCGGCCTCTGTCGCGCTGGTCGAATCGCTGGGCGAGAACCGGCTGATCGGCGTGATTGCGCAGATCGATTCGCGCACGGATACGCCCGGCCCGAGCGAACTGCACGAAACCGGCACCGTCGCGATGATTCACAAGATTGTCCGAATGCGCGAAGGACAACTCCTGTTCTGCGAAGGGGTGGCGCGCATGAAAGTGCGCAGCTTTACCGCGACCGAGCCGTTCCTGCGCGCGCGCGTGGAACGCCTGCCCGAAGTCGAACCGGAGATCACGCCTGAGCTGACCGCGCTGCGCCAGAACGTCCTCAGCGAGTTCGCCCAGATCGTCTCGGCCACGCCGAATCTCTCGGACGAACTGGCGACGGCGGCGAGCAACATCACCGAGATCGGCCGCCTCGCGTATTTCATCGCGGGGACGCTGCCGAGTCTCAGCCATATCGAACGCCAGTCGGTGCTCGAACAGAACGACGCGCGCACGCGCCTGCAGTTCATCAATCAGCAGCTCGCGCGCGAGGTGGAACTGCTCGAGCTGCGCCAGAAGATCCAGTCGCAGGTGCAGGGGCAGCTTTCGCAGAGCCAGCGCGAGTTCTATCTGCGCGAGCAGCTGAAGGCTATCCAGAAGGAATTGGGCGAAGGCGACGATCGCGAGCAGGAGACCGAGGAGTTCCGCGAAAAGATCGAGAAAGCCGGCATGCCGGACGAGGTCAAAGAAGAAGCGCTCAAGGAGCTTGCCCGTTTCTCCCGCATCAATCCTATGTCGCCGGAGCATACCGTATCGCGCACCTATCTCGAATGGCTTATGAGCCTGCCGTGGAACATTTCATCCGGCGAGGCGGTCAATGTCCAGCGCGCCGCGGAGATCCTCGAGGAAGACCACTACGATCTGGAAAAAGTCAAGAACCGCATCCTCGACTTCCTTGCCGTAATGCAGCTTAAGCCCAAGCTGAAAGGGCCGATCCTTTGTTTCGTCGGCCCGCCCGGCGTGGGAAAGACCTCGCTGGGCCGCTCGATCGCGCGTTCGCTCGGACGCAAATTCCAGCGCATCTCGATGGGCGGCATGCACGACGAAGCGGAGATCCGCGGCCATCGGCGAACCTATATCGGATCCATGCCGGGCCAGATCATGCAGGCGCTGCGGCGCGCCGGCGCCAACGATCCCGTATTCGTGCTGGACGAAGTGGACAAGCTCGGGTCCGATTTTCGCGGCGACCCGGCTTCGGCGCTGCTCGAAGTGCTCGACCCCGAGCAGAACTTCACCTTCCGCGATAACTATCTCGACGTGCCGTTCGATCTTTCGCGCGTGTTGTTCATCACCACGGCCAACGTGCTCGACACCATTCCCGGCGCGCTGCGCGACCGCATGGAGATCATCGAGCTGCAGGGTTATACCGAGCAGGAAAAGGTGATGATCGCGTTCCGCTATCTGATTCCGCGGCAGAAGACGGAGAACGGACTGGCGGAGAAGCCGCTCAGGTTCCATGACGACGCGGTGCGGTTCATGGTGCGCCGCTATACGCGCGAGGCGGGCGTGCGCAATCTGGAGCGCGAGATCGGCACGGTCTGTAGGAAGGTCGCGCGCAAATACGCCGAGGGTGGCGAGCCAATGAGCGAAGTGACAAGGGCTTTCGTGGAAGAGTCGCTGGGCGCGCCGAGGTTTCGTCCCGATTCGGAAGTCGCGGAGCGCACGCGGCGGCCAGGCGTGGCCGTGGGACTGGCATGGACGCCGGTGGGCGGCGATGTGCTGTTCATCGAAGCGGGGCGCATGCCCGGCGGCAGCAAAGGGCTCATCATGACCGGCCAGCTGGGGTCGGTGATGCAGGAATCGGTGCAGGCCGCGCTGACGTGGGTGCGTGCGAACGCGACAAAGTACGGCATCGATCCGGATGTGTTCAAGACCAGCGACATTCACGTGCATGTGCCGGCGGGCGCGATCCCGAAGGACGGACCGTCGGCGGGCGTCACCATGGCGACGGCGCTGTTATCCATGCTCACCGAGAAGTGCGTGCGGGAGAAGCTGGCCATGACAGGCGAGATCACGCTGACGGGGCAGGTGCTGCCCATCGGCGGAATCAAGGAGAAAGTGCTCGCGGCGAAACGCAGCGGCGTAACCGATATCATTCTGCCCGCGGAGAATGAGGTAAATGTGCGGGAGGATCTGAAAGCCGAGCAGATCGGCGATATCCGGATGCATTATGTGAAGACGATGGATGAGTTGGTTCCGATCGCTCTGGGGGATGGGGCCGCCGGTTAGCCTCGCATTGGCTCAATATTAGAATTGCCGCAGGCGATTCGTCCCGCGTAGGCTTATAAATGCCGTTCGTAGAGAGTCATATGGCAGGATGCCGTTTGGGTCTCGTCACCCTGCGCTACGCAATAATACGGGTAGTCCTGAGAGACGATCTGGCGAACGATTTGAGGAAACCATGAATCACCTGCTTGCGCAGAAAGTGGCTTTTGCCAAGACGCTACTTCTGACCATCGCGGGAACGCTGGCCGGCGGATTTCCTTTTGTGTTCGGCGTACTGAATACGCCGCAAGTCCGAGGTCAGTTGCAGGCGACGGGGCTGGAATTCGAGGTGGCTTCCATCAAACCTCACGATCCCCGTCTTCCGGCTCAGGGCATGCGGGTCGACCCGGATGGGGTCACCTACTCGCGCGTCACGCTGTATGAGTGCATCAGAGCCGCTTACGGCGTCTACGGCTTTCAGATCTCGGGAGCCGAATCGTTCGGGGAAATAGTGCTGTCAGACAGGTATGATCTGGTCGCAAAGGCAGGCCGAAAGGCGGGGAGGGCCGAGATTATGCAAATGCTCAAGGCGCTGTTAGCGGACCGCTTCAAACTGAAAGTCCATCGCGAAACCAAGGAGCTCCGCGTATATTCGCTGGTGACTGGCAAGGACGGACCCAAACTCCACGCTTCTGAGGACGACGGCGACAGCGACACGGAACGCGCGGCCGGGGGCGGACTGACGTTCAAGCGGACTTCGATGCCTGCCCTCGCCGAGTTTCTGTCGGGTCTCGCCTCGATTCAGCGCCCTGTTCTCGATAGAACTGGAATCCGGGGTGTCTTTAACTTCACCCTGACGCCATATGACATTCAGTTAGCCGATCCGAGCGGCGCGGTCGATAAGCGCGCGCTATTCACTTGGCCAACCATCTTTACCGATGTTCAAAGCCTCGGGCTCAAACTGGAATCGACAAAAGCACCCGTGGAGATGCTGGTAATCGACCAGGCGGAGAGACCCTCTGAGAATTAGGTTTGTCTTCCCGAGAAGCCATCCGGGCCGGCATGGAGTTTGACCGCTGCGACGAACGCTTCCAGTGGGATAATTGGAACGGATCGAGGTTCTTCAAGTGCACGTATTCATCTCGCACTCACGAATCAACAGCAATGCGGCTTTCCGCCTGTGTGACGAGCTTCGCAAGCGGAACGTGGAAACGTGGCTGGACGTGCGCGACCTCGCGCCCGGCGCGGAGTGGGATCAATCGGTGGTCGCGGCAATCCAAAGCGCGGCCGGTTTCGTTTTCCTGATCGGGCCTCCGGGTCCCGGCGACCGCTGGCAGACCTTCGAGTGGCAGCAGATTGTCGATCACGAGTACTATCTCGACCCTTCCAAACCTTTAATTCCGGTTCTGATCGGAGACCCGGAAATTCCCGGATTTCTCAAAACCCGCCAATCGCTGGTTCTGGGAGACACGCCGGCCTCCTGTGTGGACGTAGCCGATCAAATCGTGAGCGCTCTCCGCAACCCCGCTGTCTCCGTGGACAAAAAGAAACTGGAACTGGGACGCGAGGCGCGCCGGCGGGCCCTCGACAGCTTCAGGGAATACGCGCAGGTCCTCGGCGAGGAAGACGTCAAGCGAGCCGGCATCCGAGCTGTGGAATAGCGGGTGCCGAGCTACGAGCGGTCGGTGTTCCTCAACTGTCCCTTCGACGATTTATTTGCACGGTTGTTCCACGCCGCTGTTCTGACTATCGCGGCCTTGGGATTCACGCCCCGCTGCGCGCGAGAGAGCGAAGGGGAATCGGATCCGAGGCTTGACCGCATTGCGAAAGGACTGAGGGAATCGAAATATTCGATTCACGACCTGTCCCGGTTTCAGGGCGAGGGAGCCGATAATCTTTCTCGCTTCAATATGCCCCTTGAACTCGGCATGGCCTTGTCGATTCGTTATGACGGCAAGGCGTAGGGAGTTCCCCACAATTGGGCGGCGCTTGTCCCGCCGGGGTTCGTGCACCAGAGGTTCATCTCCGATCTCGCGGGCTTCGATCCGCCCGCGCATGAGCAGACGCCGATCAGCGTCATAAGAGCAATCGCCGGGTGGTTGATGATCCAACCGGACTTCACACCGCCCGCACCTTCGCCGAAGAAAATACTCGACGCCTACCCGAGATTGCAGGAATTTTTGGCGGATGCTCGGACTGAAGCGTTGGGCCATCTGACGTGGCCGACGATCATCAAGTGTGTGGAGAGAGTGATTTCCGGGATGAGCGAGCCGCCGCTTTGACCTGCCCACGGAGAAATCACCTGTTCAGCCGTCAGCCGGGGAGTTCCCCGCCCACCCAACCTTTACCTCGACCAGCTTGGCATCCGGCGGGAGTTCCAACTCCGCGGGTGAGAGGTAAAGCTGAATTGCTTCCTCGATTCCTTGCCGTGCGTCCTCTTCGGTTATCCCCGCGGAAGTGCAGCCCGGCAGCTCAGGGCAAACCGCGGACCAGCTTTGCACCACCGGATCGTACTCAAGGATCGCACGGAACTTCACAGTGCCAGTATAAGAGTTTCGGTTAAGCTGCGGGGCGCGGCGCGACCAGTTCGACCGATTCCATCCGCGCGACGGCAGGCGCTGCGGCGCGTCGGCGCCCGCGATCCGCGTCCGCGCCGGCCCCGAGCAGAACTTCACCTTCCGCGACGCTGCAGGACGAGAGATAAAGCCGGGTCGTTTCCTCGATTCCACTCGTTTGACCCGCGCCGCATCGATAGCATAGGATAATCGGCAGTGAACTAACGCCGGGTGAGAACATAGCCGTTCCTCCGGCGCGGATTCCCCGTTTGTTCCATAAGGAGTGCCAGTTTGATGAAGACACGAGCGATCCTGCTCCTCTGCGCGGCCGGGTTGCTGCGCGCTCAGGGCGGTCCCCCACCCGCGAACCGCGAAGCGAAGGTCACCGACGTTCCTTGGGAGCGCATCCTGCATGCCAGTCAGGAGCCGCAAAACTGGCTCACCTACTCCGGCGGCTATTCCAGCCAACGCTACAGCGAGCTGAAGCAGATCACGCCGGATAACGTCAAAAATCTGACTCTCAAATGGGTATTCCAATCGCATTCGCTCGAAAAGCATGAGGTCACGCCGCTCGTGGTCGACGGCGTCATGTACACCATCCAAAGCCCGAACGATGTGATCGCGCTCGACGCGCTCACCGGCAAAACGATCTGGTCTTACGCCCACAAACCCGATCCTGAAGCGCGCAACTGCTGCGGCCAGATGACCCGCGGCCTCGCCATTCTGGGCGACAAAATCTTCCTGGCCACCCTCGATGCACACATGATTGCGTTGAATGCGAAGACGGGCAAGGAAATCTGGAATGTCCAGGTGGCCGATCCCAAGGCGAAATATTCGTTCACGCATGCGCCGCTCGTCATCAAGGACAGGGTAATCGAAGGCACCGCCGGCGGAGAGTTCGGCATCCGCGGCTTCATCGCCGCATGGGACGTGAATACGGGCAAGGAAGCCTGGCGCTTCTATACCATCCCCGGACCCGGCGAGCCCGGCCACGAAACCTGGGCCGGCGATTCGTGGATACACGGCGGCGGTCCCATCTGGGTCACCGGCTCCTACGATCCGGAAACGAACCTGACGTTCTGGGGCGTGGGCAATCCCGGTCCCGACTGGAACGGCGACGGACGCCTTGGCGACAATCTCTACAGCTGCTCGGTGATCGCTCTCGATGCCGACACGGGCAAGCTCAAATGGCATTACCAGTTTTCGCCGCATAACGAGTTCGATTGGGATTCCGTGCAGGTCCCCGTGCTCGCGAATATTCAATGGCACGGCGCAGCGCGGAAGGTGATGCTGTGGGCGAACCGCAGCGGCATGTTCTACGTTCTGGACCGGACCAACGGCGAGTTCCTTCTGGGCAAGCCTTTCGTCAAGGTGAACTGGGCGACAGGCTTCGACGAGAAGGGGCGGCCGATCCGCGCGCCCGGCGCCGAGCCGACGAAGGAAGGCACGCTGATCTATCCGGGTAATCAAGGCGCGACGAACTGGTATAACCCGTCATTCAGTCCGCGCACCGGTCTGTTCTACATCCCGACGTGGGAGAACAGCTCAACCACCTATATCAAGAACGAACAGCCGCCCGAGTTTCACAGCGGCCAGACGTTCAGCGGCGTCTTCCCCAAGGGCGGTTCGAAAGCGGATGACGTTTACAGCGCCGTTCGCGCTATCGATCCCCAGACCGGCGAGAAAAAGTGGGACTTCCGCCTGGATGCCCCTTCCACCGAGGCCGGGATTCTGACCACCGCTTCCGATCTTCTCTTCAGCGGCGGCCGCGACGGTCAGTTCTACGCTCTGGATGCGCGAACAGGCAAGGCGCTGTGGCAGACCAATCTCGGTCCTTCGGTTTCGGCGGGACCCATGACATGGGCCGTCAACGGCAAACAGTACGTGAGCATCCAGGCGGGAGCGGCGCTGTTCACGTTTACGCTCAGGCAATAGCGCAAAGGGGTGCTGTCCCCGCGGCGCAACACAATTGCAGGCGATTGTTCGAATCCGCACTGCGTCTTTGTATTCCGATTGACGAAGCCGCGCGCCCACCCTCACAATAGTCGTTTACTTCACTGGAGTGGAATTGTGAAGGAACACGGCGTGCAATCCGCATGGCCGGAGGTCGAGCAGACCCAAGTGGATACGATGCGTCAGGAACCCCAAAAGAACGCCGGGCCGAATCATTCCTTCCGCGTGTGCATGGAAGGCAAGCGGCTTCTTGACTTGTTCGGCGCGGCCGTTCAGGAGGTCGTTTTGCTGCATGAACATCAGTTCCTCGCGGTTGTGGCGGGAGACGCCAACGCGCATCGCTTCGATATTCTCATCCACGACGCCAACGAAAAAAAGCAGAACGCAAAATACGTGTACCTGCGGCATCTGGAAGAACACGGCTGCTCTCTTGACAATGAGATTGACCACAGTTGAACGCGAAAGAATTACCGACAGCATGCTGAAAATTCAATCGGTGCGGGCGAATCTGGACGAGATCGATGACGCGAAAATTCCGAACGCCGGTGAAATCGGGGCATGCCTCGCGACTGCCGACCGCAGCTTAAGGCAGGCGCTGGGATATGCCAGGCCGGCGGACGAGCCGGAGACGAAAAAGCCTGAATAGCGACGGGGCAGCGTTCAGCCGTTCTTCTTATCGAAAGCTTTCATTCCGTTTTTAACGATCGTCAGGGCGCGCTTCGGACCGCCGCCCCCGGTCACCTTAAACTTCTTGCCATGAAGCTTGTTGTATGAGATGAAGAACTGCTCCAGCTGATCCAGAACGGACTGGCTCATGTGGCTGCTGGGAGCGATGTTCTCGTGACTGTAGGAGCGGACTGCGACGGCAAGAACGCGGCAGTTGCTTTGGGTTTTGCCGTCCTGCGTCTGCTCCGCCTCGATGACGCCGACGGTTCGGACATCGAGCATGCACCCGACATGAGCCGGCTCGCCCATCAGCACCATCACGTCGAGTGGATCGCCGGCTTCGCCTGACTTAGCGCGGCGTTTGGGAGGCGACGCGCACGGTGACCGGTATCCGGCAAACCGCCTCATGAGGTACTGGCAGCTCCGGATGCACAGGACCTTTCCTTTCTTTCCTCGCCCCGCCCCGAACTACAGGGCCCCAATGTTCTTTACCTTTCGGA